>JAZNFF010000074.1:0-10853 GCA_045588995.1 Acutalibacteraceae bacterium | reverse complement strand
TCTCGCCGATATGCGCGATGCAGGAAAATCTATGGAAGAAATTATAGAATGGGCAGAAGCAAATAAAGGTAAGATGCACCATCAGTTCTTTTCTACCGATATGAAGTTCTTTAAGCGTAGCGGTCGTGTTTCCGGTCCCGTAGCAACTGTTGCTTCAATTCTCGGAATTTGCCCTATTATGCACCTTGACCATACAGGACATATTATTGCTTACAGTAAGGTAAGAGGGAAGAAGGCGGCCATAGAGGCCACCGTTAAAGAGATGCTCAAACATGCAGAAAACGGAAGTGATTATACCGGTAAATGCTATATTTCTAATTCTAACTGTCTTGAATTGGCTAAGGAAACTGCCGATGCAATAAAAGCGGCGTTCCCGAAAATTGATAGTGTTGAAATCTTTGAAATCGGTACTATAATAGGCTCTCATTGCGGTCCCGGAACTGTTGCAGTGTTCTTTATGGGCGATGAGAGAAAACCCGATTAAAACTTAATAAATCAAAAAAATAAAGCCCGAAGAAATTTCTTCGGGCTTTAAATATTTAGTTTAAATTATTTTACCATGCTGGCAACTTCGCTTGCGAAGTCATCAACGCGCTTCTCAATTCCTTCGCCCTTTTCGAAACGAATGAATTTAGAAACCTTGAGAGCGCATCCAAATTCCTTAGCGCAGTTCTCAACATATTTGCCAACGGTAAGATCTCCGTCCATAATAAAGGCCTGTTCAACAAGGCAGTTTTCCTTGAAATACTTACCGAGTTTACCTTCAACGATTTTGCCAAGAATAGCATCGGGCTTATTAGCCATCTTAGGATCTTCTTTCATCTTAGCAATCTCAATTTCCTTTTCCTTAGCGATAACTTCAGCGGGAACAGAAGCTTCATCAAGATAGGAAGGATTCATAGCAGCAACCTGCATTGCTACGCTCTTACCAACGGTTGCATACTGTTCTTCAGTAGCATCGGTATCGAGAGCAACGATAACACCGATTTTACCGCCTGCGTGAACATAAGAAGCAAGTTTGCCTTCGAAACGCTCAAAACGACGGATTTTGATGTTTTCACGAATCTTAAGGAATAATTCCTGAACCATTTCTTCAACGGTCTGACCGTCTTCGGTGCACTTAAGAAGCGCATCAACATCGGCAGGATTCTGGTCAATAACAATTTTAGTAACTTTAAGAGCTAAAGCTTTGAATTCTTCGCCGTTAGCAACGAAATCGGTTTCGGCGTTCATTTCAAGAACGGCGCCAACACCGTTTTCAACTAATGCACAAACAGTACCTTCAGCGGCAATTCTGCTTGCTTTCTTAGACTGAGAAGCAAGACCTTTTTCTCTAAGATAATCAACTGCAGCTTCCATATTACCATCGGTTTCAACGAGGGCTTTTTTGCAGTCCATCATACCGCAACCGGTTTTTTCTCTTAATGCCTGAACATCTTTTGCAGTAAAAGCCATTATATTTTCCTCCTGATTGGGATTTTTAATTATTCAGCGTCAGCAGTTTCTACTGCTTCTTCTACAACTTCTTCTGCTTCATCATCGTTAGCAGCGGTGCCCATTTCGGTACCCTGTCTGCCTTCAATGATAGCTGCAGCCATAGTTTCAGCAAGAAGTTTTACTGCGCGGATAGCGTCATCATTTGCGGGGATAACAACATCAACTTCATCGGGGTCACAGTTGGTATCTACAACTGCGATTACGGGAATGCCAAGCTTATGTGCCTCTGCAACTGCGATCTTTTCCTTGCGGGGATCAACAACAAAGAGAGCGCTGGGGATCTTGGTCATATCCTGAATGCCGCCCATAAACTTTTCGAGCTTTTCGATTTCGAGCTCAAGTTTAACTACTTCCTTCTTGGGAAGAAGATCAAAAGTACCGTCATCACGCATAGCGCGAAGCTGGTTAAGACGAGCAATTCTGGTGCGGATGGTGGTGAAGTTGGTGAGCATACCGCCAAGCCAACGAGCGTTTACATAAGGCATACCGCAATGCTCAGCTTCTTCCTTGATGGAATCCTGCGCCTGCTTCTTGGTGCCTACGAAGAGAATGTCGCCGCCTTCAGCCGCAATGTCACGAACGAACATATAAGCTTCGTTAAGTTTCTTAACGGTCTTCTGAAGGTCGATGATGTAAATGCCGTTACGCTCTGTAAAGATATACTGAGCCATTTTGGGGTTCCAGCGTCTTGTCTGATGTCCGAAATGAACACCGGCTTCAAGAAGCTGTTTCATTGATACTACTGCCATAATTTTTTCCTCCTGAGGTTTTACCTCCATCCCGTTTATCGCTGCGGTAATTGCCTTGTATCAGGGGCAACACCCTACCGACATCAAACGGAATGTGTGTGATTTATTACTGCATAATATTGCAGCTTGAAAATTATACCACAAGTAAGTCAATATTGCAAGTATTTTTTTATATATTTTGTAAAGAAAAAAACGAGGTTAAATGACAATAAATTTATTGACCTTTTTATGTTAAAATGTTATAATTTTAGAAATATAAATATTTGGAAAAGGAGCGGCTGCAATTATGGCTTATTTCTTTAAAGAAACTTCTCACACTTTTAATGAGTACCTTCTGGTTCCCGGTTATTCCTCGGCAGAATGTGTACCCGCAAACGTTACCCTCAAAACCCCTTTAACAAAGTTTAAAAAGGGCGAAAAACCGGCTATAGAAATGAATATTCCAATGACCTCCGCTATAATGCAGTCAGTTTCCGGTGAAAGATTAGCCGTTGCCTTGGCAAAAGAGGGCGGAGTTTCCTTTATATACGGCTCTCAGTCCGTTGAGGATGAAGCGGCAATGGTAGCCCGCGCAAAAGCGTATAAAGCGGGATTTGTTGTTAGTGATTCTAACTTAACGCCCGAAAGCACACTTGCCGATATTCTTGCCCTTAAAGAGAAAACGGGTCACGCTACAATGGCCGTTACTTCCGATGGCAGTGAAAACGGCAAACTTTTAGGTATTGTAACAAGCCGTGATTACCGTGTAAGTCGTATGTCGACAGATACGAAGGTTAAAGAGTTTATGACTCCATTTGATGAATTGATAGTTGGCGATGAAAATACAACTCTTAAGATGGCAAATGATATTATCTGGGATAATAAATTAAATTCACTTCCCATTGTGGACAAAAACGGAAATCTTAAGTATTTCGTTTTCCGCAAGGATTATGATGAACATAAGTCAAACCCCAACGAATTATTGGATGGTGAGAAGAGATACATAGTAGGCGCCGGTATAAATACAAGGGATTATGCCGAGCGCGTACCTGCACTTGTAGAGGCAGGCGCAGATGTTCTTTGTATCGATTCATCTGAGGGATTTTCTGAGTGGCAAAAACTCACTATCAAATGGATTCGCGATCATTACGGCGATTCTGTTAAGGTGGGCGCAGGCAATGTTGTCGATGCGGAAGGATTTAGATTTTTAGCCGATTGCGGAGCCGATTTTATTAAGGTTGGTATCGGCGGCGGCTCTATCTGTATTACCCGCGAAACCAAGGGTATCGGTAGGGGACAGGCCACTGCTCTTATCGAGGTTTGCGAGGAAAGAGACAGATATTTCGAAGAAACAGGCATCTATATTCCCGTTGGATCTGATGGCGGTATCGTTCACGACCATCATATTACCCTTGCTCTTGCTATGGGCGCAGATTTTATGATGCTCGGCAGATATTTCGCAAGATTTGATGAGAGCCCCACAAATAAGATTAATATCAACGGAAATTATTATAAAGAGTATTGGGGCGAGGGCTCTAACCGCGCTCGTAACTGGCAACGCTACGACCTTGGCGGAGATAAGAAATTATCTTTTGAAGAAGGCGTAGATTCCTATGTTCCTTATGCGGGAGCATTAAAAGATAATGTGGCCCTCACATTAAGCAAGGTGAAATCTACCATGTGTAATTGCGGCGCTCTTAATATTCCAGAATTCCGCGATAAAGCAAAACTTACCCTCGTTTCCGCAACGAGTATTGTTGAAGGCGGAGCGCACGATGTAATCCAGAAAGAAACATCTTTGGGAACTATAAAATAATCAGAAATGAGGCAACCAAATGAATCCTATTAATAGTTTAGGCGCCATCAAAAATAATATCAAAAAGGTAGTTATCGGTAAAGATGATGTAATCGATAAGATGTTGGTATCCCTCATCTGTTCGGGACATATTTTGATAGAAGATCTTCCCGGTCTTGGAAAAACCACCATTATTTCGGCATTGGCTATGTCCTTGGGTTGCGATTTTCAGCGTATACAGTTTACACCTGATGTTTTGCCATCCGATATAACGGGATTTAATATGTATAAATTGCAAACGGGTGAACAGCAGTTTGTTCCCGGAAGCATACATAATCAGATAGTTCTGGCGGATGAAATCAACAGAGCGAGTCCTAAAACCCAATCGGCCCTTCTTGAAGCGATGCAGGAGCGTCAGGTTACGGTTGATGGAAAGACCTATCCGCTGCCTCGTCCCTTTATGGTTATGGCTACACAAAACCCCATCGATATGGCGGGAACCTATCCGCTCCCCGAAGCACAAATGGATAGATTTCTTATGCAGATAACTATGGGATATCCTACTTTTGAAGAGGAACTTGATATAGTTAATAGCCATAGATCAGTTACCGAAACAGAGGAAATTACCGCAGTTGCATCTGCTGAAGATATTATTGCCCTCCAGGAACTTCTGCCTAAAATTCACGTTGATGCGGAAATTGTTAAGTATATAGTCGAAATAGTTACGGCCACGAGAAATTATGAAGGTGTATTGACAGGTGTTAGCCCTCGCGGTTCTATTTTCTTAACTCAAGCCGCTTGCGGTATGGCTATTTTAGAGGGAAGAAGTTATGTTATTCCCGATGATGTTAAACGGTTGGCTCCCAGTGTTCTTGCCCACCGTATGATTATGAAAAACCGTTCGGGCGCCAAGGGTACAACCGCCCTTGATGCCGTTGAAGAAATCTTAAAAACCGTAAAAGTACCTAAAGTGAAAGGATAAGCCGCTCCTATGACCGTACGAGGTGCAATATGCATTCTGGTCGAGTTGTTGTTTTTAACCGTATCACTTGGTACGGGTATAAGGGAACTTTTAGTAATCGCAATATGTTTAGGCGCAGTAATATCATATTCCTTCATTTCGATTTTGCTTTCGGTTCTAACCGTAACCGCGAATATCAGAGTTAATAAGAAGGAACTTAACCGCAAAGAAACGGTCTGCCTTACCCTTACTTTAAACGGTGTAGTTATACTTCCGGTGGCTTGTTTTATAACAGTGTATCCACCCGGTGTACGCATCAGAGAAAAGGATAAGCGGCACCGTCACGCCTTTTCCTTATCACCCTCATTGACGCTCACCAGAGAATACGATTTCAACTTAATATGCTCTCACAGAGGTTATTATACAGCCGGACTCAGATCGCTTCGCTTGCGTGATTTGTTCGGTCTGTTTTCCGTACCCGTTTTCAGAAGTCGCAAGGAAGAAATGAAAATTCCGTTGACGGTTTTTCCGAAGGTACATAAACTTAAAAGTGATTCGGAGAAGGTTGCTATTGCCGAAGGCAATGCTTCAACTCAAATTAAGAGTGCGAGTCAAGGAGAACTTTTGGGCGATTCGAGGCAGTATCAGAGCGGAGATCCGCTAAACCGCGTGAATTGGAAACTTTCTGCGCGAACAAGGGAATTATATACCCGCCAGTTTGAAGTTCAGGAAAACCCTCAGGTGCTTATTGTTCTTGATGCGGCTTGTAAGACCGAAAATATCAGCCGAATAGCAGATATTGCTTGCGAAACTGTGGCATCTCTTGCCAATCATTATGTTGATAATAATCGTTCTGTCCGTTTTGTTACCGTAAGGAACAAATCCTATGTTGAAAACGAGGATATGTGGGTTAAAAACGATAGAGATGTTTATATTGTTTTGCATCAACTTATCGGTATGACCTTTTATAACGATGAAACTCCTTTGGAACTTTGGCAACTTGAAGACATAGATTTCAGAAGCACAAGTACCATAAAGGTAATTACGGACAACCCTTCATCAGAACTTCTCAAAATTATGGCTGATATTATCAGCAGAGACGGTATGGCGGATTGTTTTGTCCCCGTTGGTGATAAAAAGTTTGATGAAACAACCATACCTTCTAACGATAGAATCAGTCCCATATTTATCTATAAGTCAGGCGAAATTACGGAGAAGGTGGGTGGCTCGTTATGATAAATAGTGAAAAGAAATTCACCGATAAAGCTGCCCGTAATAAAGAATCCGTTATAGAATTTATTTGGGAAACACTTTGCTGTTTGCTTATAAGCGTTGGAACATGCTATCTTGTTGACGCTCAGTTTCCCATACAATCGGGCCTTGTATCGATAACCTGCCATGTTGCTGCTACGCTTACCGTAGTATCCTTAATAACACGCCGTTGGTGGTTGTGTGTTGGAGTTGTAGGTTTGTCCATTTTGGGATTCTTCGGATGGCTCACTTTAACGGGAACTCTCGGTGCAGCACTGCAAAATATCACCAATTTTTTCGGATGGTGGCTATCTAATTTACCGCAGGATTCGGTATGGTTTACAGAGCAAAACATCGCCACCGTTCACCTAATTAGCCATATTGGCATCAGTGTTGCTTTCTTTACGCTATTGCGTGTTACCCGTCGCGCTTGGCCCACCTTGATTGCCTGCATAGCAGTTATAGCGGTGGTTATGATATTTGGCCAAGCGGTAAATAATAGCGTCGCCGTTGCTTTTTATGTGGCAGGTATCTTTCCGCTTTTTGCCAAGGAGCATTTTAGCGGAAGAATATTATTTGTAAGGCGCAATAAATTTTCCATTCTCGGCAAGAGATGGGTGGTAGTCACTGTTTCGGGATTTCTTTGTATTATTGTGGCGCTTGGCGCATTTTTCCTTTTGCCCGCCGATACAAAGGATGTGAGAACGAGATTTTCTTCCTATGTTACCGCCGATTTACAAACTGCCACAGAATTTTATACCACCGAACAGCGTGAGGCCATAAATATCTCCCTTTATGATTTGGGACTTCAGTATCGACCGCAATATATAGGCGGAAATTTGAAACCTATCGATTCGGCAGTAATTGCCATTACCGATAGTAAAGATCCTTTACTTCTTAAGGTAACTTCTTACGATGTTTATGACGGTATCAGATGGAAAAATAGTTTTGCTAAAAACTATAGAGTAAACGGAATCTGGCAGGAAGAGGAAATTAAGTATCTTTCGGGTCCAATAACAGAGGATGAATCCTGGATGGATAAAATCTTCAAGTTTGCCGAACTTGAGGATGTTACCATAACTATGACCCACTCGGGAAATATTTTAGGTACCGTAGGGCAGACCATAGCTTTCACTGAAAATACAAAAACTAAAAACCCTATACTTTTCAATAAAAAAGGCGAATTGTTTTCGTATTTCCAACTTCCTAAAGGATATAGTTATACTCTTTCATATCTTGATTATCCTACCAAAACAGATATTGGTGAAAAGAACTTTATAACTATGCTTGGCGCCGCATCTATGGGTACCGACCCTCTATATGATAATGAAGAATTTTATAAGCACTATACCGCTCTTCCAAAGAACTATTCCAAAGCAGCCGAAGAGCTCGTAAATGAACTTATTCCCGAAGGAATCGGTATCTATGAGGCGGCTTGGACAATCAGCGACCATTTTTCAAATCAGAACGGGTTTTATTACACCAATTATCCTGGTTGGATAGTTGCGGGCGAAAATGTTGTTGATAAACTGCTCACCGAGAAAAAAGGTCACTGCGGTTATTATGCTACCACAATGATTACAATGGCGCGCGCTATGGGTATACCGAGCCGACTTGCCGCAGGTTATAAAACCGTTGATTCATCTGACGGTAAATATCAGGTTGTGGATGTGGCATCACCGTATTGTTGGGTCGAATGCTATATTAAAAATATTGGTTGGGTATCATTTGACCCTACGCCTAAAAAGCGCTCGTTAAAGCCCACGAACCAAGATATTATACAAAATACTGATTCGGAAATTATAGAGGAAGATCCCGATGATTTTGAGGATGAAGACGATGAAGCGCCCGATATAATTGAACCGGGCGAACCCACCTATAGCACCTATAAATTCCCCATAGTGAAATTCCTTATAATCCTCGGCGGTAGCATTGCCGCGCTGCTTATACTTCGCAGTATTTTAGCGCCTCTTATTTACAGTAAGGGTATAACGAAAATACTTTTCAGAAATAAGAAAAAGAGAATAATTTATTATTACCGTGATATTTTACGGCAACTTTCCATTCTTGGTTTCAAACTCAAAAAAGGTGAAACTCTGAAGGAA
The DNA here is from genome assembly GCA_045588995.1 of Acutalibacteraceae bacterium. Taxonomy (GTDB): domain Bacteria; phylum Bacillota; class Clostridia; order Oscillospirales; family Acutalibacteraceae; genus UBA737. The sequence goes on along the minus strand of JAZNFF010000074.1, from coordinate 2,516 downwards.
TTAATGGAGAGATTGGATAAACCTATTGATGAGGCATTGAAGTTAAAAATAGAAAAAGAACTCCATATTATAGAGCGTATGCAATATAACGAAGAAGTGCCTTCTGATGAAGAAATCAATGCAATTATTAATCTTAGAAAAGTCCTTAATAAAAGGATATTAAAGAACAGAAAAATATTCGTTTTCTTCTTTCGCAGAAAGATGTTTATCCCTGTAATTAATTTAATAATTTTCTAAACAAAAAAATCCGCCGACGGCGGATTTTTTTGTTGTTGACTGATATGCTAAAAACAGGTATAATTTATACAGATATATATAAATCTAAATTTAAATAAGCGGATGTGAGGTTACTATGGATATTAAAAAAATTCTTTCCTTTGTGGACCATACTCTTTTAGCTCAAGGGGCTACTTGGAGTGATATTAAGGGAATTCTTGATGATGGTATCAAATATTCCTGCGCTTCTTGTTGCATACCCGCTTCCTTTGTTAAGGAAGCCAAGGAATATGTTGGCGAAAAGGTTGCAATTTGCACCGTTATCGGTTTTCCGAACGGTTATTCTACTACTGCCGTTAAATGCGCCGAAACCGAAGATGCTATAAATAACGGCGCCGATGAAATTGATATGGTTATCAATATCGGTTGGCTTAAAGATAAGAAGTATGACCTGTTGCTTGAAGAAATCAAGGCAATAAAAGCCGCTTGTCACGGCAAAATATTAAAGGTAATTATTGAAACCTGCCTTCTCACCGATGAAGAGAAGATTAAAATGTGCAAAATTGTATCTGATTCGGGCGCAGATTTCATTAAAACCTCTACGGGATTTTCTACTGCGGGCGCAACTCCTCACGATGTTCAGATTTTCGCGGATAATGTAGCGCCCCACCTTCAGATTAAAGCCGCAGGCGGCATCGCATCTATAGAGGATGCCGAAAACTTTATAAATATCGGCGCAACTCGTCTGGGGACTAGCAGAATAGTAAAAATCGTAAAAGCAATGGAAGAAGGTAAAGAACATGACAAACAAGACTCCTCATATTGATTTAAAAGGTTCCGAGGTTGGATTCGGTAAAACCGTGCTTATGCCCGGTGACCCTTTGAGAGCCAAATATATAGCAGATAATTTCCTCCAAAATGCCGTTTTGGTTAACGGTGTTCGCGGTGTTAACGGCTATACGGGCTACTATAAAGGCGTTAAGGTATCGGTTATGGCAAGCGGTATGGGTATGCCATCTATCGGCATTTATTCTTATGAACTTTATAAATTCTTTGGAGTTCAGAATATTATCCGCGTCGGCTCGGCGGGCGCTATAAATGAAAAAGTTCAGGTGCGCGATATCGTTGTGGGTATGGGCGCTTGCACCAATTCAAATTTCCCATCGCAGTATAATATGAATGGCACCATAGCTCCTATATGCGACTTTGATATGCTTTCTACCGCTAAAAATATTGCCGATAATAAGGGACTTAATATTCATATCGGCAACCTTTATTCTTCGGATACATTCTATGATGATTCATTTCCCTCATCAAATTGGGGCAAAATAGGATGCTTGGCAGTTGAAATGGAAGCGGCGGCTCTTTATTGCACCGCTATGCGCCTTGGTATGAGAGCCCTCGCTATTTGCACCATTTCAGATATACTTTTCCCGCCTTTTACCGCCCTTGATGCAGACAGTAGGGAAAAGACATTTACCGCTATGATGGAGTTGGCTCTTGACTGCGCAGTTGAATACGATAAGCTGCCAGTCATAGAACCTAAGGAGTAAAATGAAAAGAGTATTTTTAATCGTTCTTGATAGTTTTGGAATAGGCGCAATGCCCGATAGCGCGAATTACGGCGATATCGGGGTTAATACATTGGCATCTATTGCCAAATCAAAAAAATTCAAAGCAGATAATCTTAAAAAACTAGGACTTTTTAATATAGACGGTGTAGAATGCGGCGAAAAAGAAAAAAATCCTTCAGCCGCCATTTGCCGACTCAAAGAACTCTCAAAGGGCAAGGATACCACCATTGGTCACTGGGAAATAGCAGGTATTGTTTCCGAAAAGCCTCTGCCAACGTATCCAAACGGTTTCCCCGAGGATTTACTAAACGAGTTTTCAAAGCGAGTAGGCAGGGGAGTTATCTGTAATAAAACCTATTCGGGAACAGAGGTTATTAAGGATTACGGCGATGAACACGTAAAAAGCGGTAACCTTATCGTTTATACCTCTGCCGATAGTGTTTTCCAGATAGCCGCTCACGAGGATGTCGTGCCTTTAGAGGATTTGTATAAGTATTGCAAAATTGCAAGGGAATTGCTTAAGGGCGAACACGGCGTAGGCAGAGTAATTGCCCGTCCTTTTAAAACGGTTAACGGAGTTTATACCCGTACTTCTAACCGTCACGATTACTCTTTAGAGCCCCCAAAATCTACAATGCTCGATTCTCTTAAAAATAAAGGTCTTGATACCATTGCTGTCGGCAAAATATATGATATTTTTGCGGGCAAGGGCATTAGTGAGCATAT
>JAZNFF010000073.1:0-15595 GCA_045588995.1 Acutalibacteraceae bacterium | reverse complement strand
GATTTCTCTTGGAATCGTCGGGTCCTTATTATTGTCGTTGTTTAATTTTCAAGGTTCGGTTTTACACACCCTCTCGCAAAGGTGCCCGATTATATTACCACAACCATTCCCTTTTGTCAACACTTTTTTTAAAGTTTTTTTAACTTTTTTTAAAAATTTTTTTGGCTTGTGTTTTTTAAAACAAAAAGGTGCTATATCTTGTGGATAAGCGGTGTTGTGCACATAATAAGGGGATGGTTTTCCATCCCCTCCTACATCATTATTTCCAATTTGCACCAAATTATTCAGCGGTTAATTTTTTCGCAAACTCACCGAGTTCATCCTTACTGAAAAATTCTATGGTGATTGTTCCCTTGCCCTCGCCGTTCGGTTTTATGTAAACCTTTCTGCCGAGTTCATTTTTGAGGGCCAACTCAACCTCATTATAATAGGTATCCTTATGCATGGTCTTTTTAGGAGCGGGAGGTATAACTTTCCCGGTTTTAAAAGATTTAGCCATAGATTCAAGTTGGCGCACCGATGCCCCCTCTTTTGCCATGCGAAGCATTTCGCGGCGAAGGTCATCATCATCGCAGGACAAAAGGGCTCTTGCATGGCCTGCAGAAATAACACCGCTTCTTAAAAGGTCAAGTTCATTTTCTTTTAAATTAAGAAGGCGCAAGGTGTTGGTAACTGCCACGCGGGATTTACCCATCTGTTCCGCCACCTGCTCTTGCGTTAAACCGTAGGTATCGATTAAACTGCGATATCCAAGTGCCTCTTCAACGGCATTTAAATCTTCTCTCTGAAGGTTTTCGATAAGGGCAAGTTCCATCAGCGCCTTATCATCAACCTCTTTGATAATTACGGGAACAGAGTCAAGTCCCGCCATGCGACACGCTCTCCAACGGCGCTCGCCTGCGATTATTTTATATGTGCCGCCCGTAGTAGGTCTGACAACTATAGGTTGAATAAGCCCGTGTTTTGCGATGCTTTCGGCAAGTTCCATCAGCGCTTCTTCATCAAAATCTTTACGGGGCTGATTTTTATTGGGCTCTATTTCGGTAAGTTTTACGGCTACGGCGCCCTCGCTATCGGTGGCATTCTCATTAAAAAGGGCATCTAAACCTCTGCCGAGTCCTCCTTTTTTTGCTGCCATAACTTTATCTCCTGTTCTTCTTTATAAATTCTTTTGCCAGATCATTATACGCCACGCTTCCCTTGGAACGCTTATCGTAATACTGAATAGGCATTCCGTAACTTGGGGCTTCGGAAAGGCGCACGGCTCTCGGAATGGCCGTTTTATAGAGTTTTGTTGCGAAATACTTCTTTATTTCGCCTACAACCTGTTGGGTAAGGTTAAGGCGGCCGTCATACATAGTAAGCACAATTCCCTCAATTTCAAGGGTGGAATTATAAAGGCGCTTAACCTGTCTTATAGAAGCCATCAGCTGCGAAAGTCCCTCAAGGGCAAAATATTCGCACTGAATAGGCACCAAAACCGTATCGCTTGCCACAAGGGCATTTATGGTGATAAGTCCCAAAGATGGCGGACAGTCGATAAATATGTAATCATATTTTTCTCTTACGGGTGAAAGCGCAATTTTTAACTGCGATTCTCTGTGTTCGGTTTCGATTAAATCGATTTCCGCCGCCGCCAAATCCATAGAAGCGGGTACAATATCCACGTTTTTAAATTCGGTAGTTATAATAGCCGATTCAACTCGGGTTTTGCCAACCAACAATTCGTATGAAGTAGAGGTGTTATCCTTTTTGCTCACCCCGTAGCCACTGGTGGTATTTCCTTGCGGGTCGGCATCAACAATCAGAACTTTTTTACCTGCCATACCCACCCCTGCGGCGAGGTTAACAGCGGTAGTGGTTTTACCGACTCCGCCTTTTTGATTAACAACCGAAATTATCTTTCCCACGGCCGTATGCTCCTTTAATATGAATATATAAATATAGATTAGATATATATTTATAGATATATATCGTAAACATGTTTCACGGGAAACATTGGTTTGCCCTTAAATTTGATTTACCCAAGCACTTTCAAGCGCTTCGCTGAACTACAATCATTATATCAAGTAATGTGTAAAATGTAAATAAAAAATGCGAAGATTTTCATCCTCGCACTATTTTTCTTTTGATTTGAAAACCAAAGACATTATAAAGCCAAACACTATAGCGGCGGTTATTCCTGCAGCGGTAGCGGTGAGTCCGCCAGAAAAAATACCCATGAATCCATATTCATCCACCGCTTTTTCCATCCCTTTGGCCAAACTGTATCCAAAGCCCGAAAGAGGCACCGTTGCCCCCGCCCCCGCAAAATCTACAAGGGGCTCATATATTTTCAAGGCAGTAAGTACGACGCCGCCTACCACGTAACCTACCAATATTCTCGCGGGGGTTAGTTTTGTGTAATCGATAAGAACTTGACCGATAAGACAAATGGCTCCGCCTACCACAAAAGCAATAATACATTTCAAAAACATAGATACAATCTCCTTTAATGTTTCATGTGAAACATCGAAGATATTATTTGCGAACTTAACCGTTTTATTCGTTGAATAGTATTTTTTGTATTAACCGCGCATCCAATTTAGACAATCGCAGTTTTATTGCTCGGCTCTGCCCTTCGAGTTGTAAAAAAAGTGTAAACCCGCCAAAAATTAAATTTAAAAAGGTTTTTTGGGATTTTATCGCAAAAATCCCCTCTTTATATATAAATTTTCGTTTTTTAAAGGTTTTACCGCTTATTAATATGATTTTTTCCGCCGAAACGCTTAATTTATAATTTTTAAACTTCAAAGCCCCATATACTACTATGGCGGCAATGGTTGCTGCCTCTAAAAAGAAACTCTTTTGCGTATCACCAAAAAATATTCTTTCTGCCACCCTTTTAACCAACGGCAACAACCAAACAAACAATAACGGCTTGATAAAATCCCAAATCGCCAACGGATGAGGTTTAATCTCGCGATACTTCACGGTTTTTTCTCCAAAAGCGACAAAATAAGTTCTTTTGCGATGATTTCATCTATTTCCGGTATAAGCACGAAACCTTTATAGTATCTGATAAAAATCGCCGAAAGATTATACTTTTGGGCATCGGGTAAACATATTTGCGAGATTGTTATAAGTTTTTTGTTTGGTATCATCGCAACGCTTTTAAATATTATTCCTTTAGAAACCGTTATTTTAAAGCCATCTATGGATATACTGTAGTTTTTTAGATATAAAGGCAGCAACCAAAGTTCTGTTATCAAAAACAGGCCGCCCAAAACTGCGCAAAATAATACCGTAGGCAAAATTAACCATCCAAAAAACACCGCAAGGCAGATAAGGACTATAAAAGCCGCCGAAAAAAATACGGCTATTCGTATCCGCCAAAGCGTATATGTTTTTTGGGGTATCTTCAACCTACGGCACCTCGATTTGAGAATTTTGACATTTTTTGTTATTTTTTGTCGAAATTCTTGATTTTTTCTAAATATTCCTTGAAAAGTTGCTCGTTTTTATTATCCCCAAATTTATAATATTTTTTATTTTTAACTATATCGGGTAAATATTGTTGGTTTACATAATGTCCCTTATAATTGTGCGGGTATAGATAATGTTGACCCTTAATCTCGGCATCTTCCCCATCAAAGTGTTTATTCTGAAGGTGGCGCGGGATATCTCCGACAAGTCCCCTCTCGATATCCTGCATTGCGGCATTTATAGCATCGTGAGCCGAAACGGATTTTGGAGCCAAGCAAACAAGTATAACTGCATTGGCAAGAGGAAGCCGCGCCTCAGGAAGTCCTATCATCATAGCGGTGTCAACCGCCGACTTGACTATGGGAATTATCTGCGGATATGCAAGTCCCACATCCTCATTTGCGCATACTAAAAGCCGTCTGCAAGCGCTGGGCAAGTCGCCCGCTGCCAAAATTCTGCCAAGATAGTAAATGGCTGCATCGGGGTCGGAGCCCCGCATTGATTTCTGATAGGCGGAAATTATATCGTAGTGAGCATCGCCTTCCCTATCGTATCTTACCGAATTGCCCGAAAGAATTTGCTCAACGATATCATCGGCAATTTCTGAAATACCGTCATTTTCGGTGAGCATAACGCAAAGTTCCAGCATATTAAGGGCTCGGCGCACATCTCCCGCGGCGGCGCGAGAAATTTTCAGTGTGTTTTCGCGGCTGATTTTAATATTTTTTCCATCTTCTTCGTTAAGTATCCTAACACCGCGTTCTACAACCTCGGCAATATCCTCGGCCAAAAGGGTTTTAAATTCAAATACGGTTGAACGGCTTAAAATAGCGTTATAAACATAAAAATATGGGTTTTCGGTGGTGGATGCAATAAGGGTTATATCACCGTTTTCTATGTAAGAAAGTAAAATCTGCTGCTGCTTTTTATTAAAATACTGAATCTCATCGAGATATAAAAGAATTCCGTTCATAGCGTCAACGGTACCAATGGCGCCGATGATATCCTTTATATCTCCCGTAGATGCGGTAGTGGCATTAAGATAGCAAAGTTTTTTGCCGCAACTTGCCGCAATGATTTTGGCGATGGTTGTTTTGCCAACGCCAGAAGGTCCATAAAAAATAAGATTAGGCAGTTCCCCCGAATCAATGATTTTTCGCAGTATTTTTCCTTCTGATAAAAGGTGCTTTTGACCCGCAACTTCTTCAACTTTTGAAGGTCTTAATCTATCTGCCAAAGGTGTTTTCACGAAAACCACCGCCTTTCTTTACTATTTTACACTTTTTCTCCCCGTTTTTCAATATTCTTATTAAATTACTCATATATTTAATTGAAAGATGGTGTAAATTATGAAAAAGACCATATTTATTAAAAATGCCGCTATACTTACGGTGTCTTCTCTGATTTTAAGGTTTATAGGAATTGTTTTTAAGGTTTGGCTGGCGGGAAAAATTGGCAGCGAAGGAATAGGCCTTTATCAACTCACCTTTTCGGTTTATGTTCTCGCCTCTACATTTGCAACGAGCGGAATATGTACAGCCGTAACCCGTATGGTTGCCGATGAAATTGCGATAGGAAACGAAGGCGGCGTAAAAAGAATTTTAAAACGCAGTATAACGCTAAGTATGATAGTAGCGGCGGCTACAGTATTGATACTGTTTTTCGGCGCGGATTTTATTGCAGGAACATTGCTGGGTGACGAAAGAGCCACGGCCGCCATTAAAATTCTTTCCTTTTCGCTTCCCTTTATGGCAGTTTCTTCGGTTTTAAAAGGTTACTTTTTCGCCCGTAGGAAAGCATCTCCCGGAGCCGTCTCGCAACTTCTGGAACAAGGCGTGAGAATTGGCGTTATTTTGGTTTACATAAAACTTTTTGAAGGTAGAGGTCTTGCCTTTACCTGCGCCGCCGTACTCCTTGGCGATACAGTGGCCGAAGGGTTTGCTCTTTTGATGCTATATCTTATGTATCTCAAAGATAAAAAGGGGCTTAAATCCCTCGGCGGCAGTGGCTCATCCCCTTTCATTACAAAGAATATCATTCGCATAGCCCTGCCCATAACCTCGGGCAGATATTTGAATTCTTTTTTGCGGACCGTAGAAAATATTCTGGTTCCGAAAACCCTTTCTCATTTTGGGGGCTCGGCCTCGGTTGCTCTCTCGCAGTTTGGTATGATTAAGGGTATGGCCCTTCCCCTTCTATTTTTTCCTTCCACCCTGCTTAACGCTCTTTCAACCCTTCTGATTCCCGAAATGTCATCTTCTTTAGCCCTAGGAAGACGCGGGCTCGTTAAATACGGTACCGCCCGAATTTTGCAACTAACGGGGCTTATTTCCTTTGTTTTCTCGGCAATTTTCTTTGTGGGAGGCAGAGAACTTGGTCTTCTTTTTTATAAGGATAACGACGTTGGAATTCTTTTGAAACTTTTGGCGCCTTTGGTGCCGCTAATGTATCTTGATAGCATTTCGGACGGAATTTTAAAAGGGCTCGACCAACAAAACTTCACCTTTATAACTTCGGTTACCGATTCGGCGATGCGAATAGTGTTAATTCTTTTAATTTTGAAAAGTCGGGGACTTTTAGGTTTTATCGGCATAATGTATTTTTCGAATATTTATACCTGCCTTTTACATGTCGGTCGGCTTTTGAAGGTGAGTGGAGCCCGAATAAAATTTGTAAAACAAATATTTTTGCCCTTAATTTTTACCTTCACTTCAACACTATTAATCGACACCTTTATCCGCCCTTTGAATTTGTCGAATTTGGTTTACATAATACTTTTATCGATTTTTAGCGGATTTGCCTATTTTTTATATCTCTTTTTAACTAAAACGGTGACGTTAGATGATATAAAAGATGTGGTAAAATAAATAGGCAGGTGTAGGGGAGGGGCGCGGGTGTCCGGTGGACACCTCTGCGTAGCAGAAGCGCCGACCGAAGCGAAAGCCGAGAATTTCCCCTCCCGCAAATTCCTGTAAAACCGAACGGGAGGGGAAACCCTTCCCCCACAATATATCAATATATATTTTGCAAAATCAAAAGGGACGATGTGGGCGTCGTCCCCTACGAAAAAACCACCCCTTTTTTAAGGGTGGTTTTTGTAATTTTATCAGTTAGTATAATTATCAAAGTAACCTTGAACCAGAACAACGGGGGTTCCTTTGTCGCCTGAGCCGCTTGTCAGGTCGCAAAGGGAACCGATAAGGTCGGTAATTCTTCGAGGTGTTGTGCCCTGAGAAGCCATCTGTCCCGAAAGGTTATCGGATTTTGATTTGATTTTTTCTTCTATCGCCTTTTTAAGCGCTTCGCCCGAAAGGTCGGCAAAATCGTTATCGGCGAGATATTTAAGTTTTAGTTCGTTAGGCGTTCCTTCAAGACCGAGGGTATGGGCGACCGAAACGCTGGGGTCGGCAAGTTCCCAAATTTTTCCTACGGGGTCCTTAAAAGCGCCGTCGCCGTAAACCATAACCTCAACGCATTTGCCCGTTTTTTCGAGTATTTTCTTCTGAATATCGAGAACTAAATCATTGCAATCTCTGGGGAATAGTTTAATGGTATCTTCAGTGGATTTATTAGAGCCCAAAAGACCGAATTCTTCATTATATCCGCTTCCTTTTACCGATGAGGAAAGAATATCATCAAGTCCGCAAAGTTTTTCTGCTCCTGCAGCTTTTAAGAGGCGTTTGGTGCGCTCTCTTGTATGAATATCGCAAGTGAGAACATTTTTAGTATAATTTAAAATTACCCTTGGATCGTTAGCGAAAATAATCTCGGCCTCGGCGCCGCTTTCGCGGATAAGATTGCCGTAATACTCAACATAATCTACGCAGGTAAACGGATGAAGATTAACGCCGAAAAGTTGGCGGTATTTTTCTTCGCTTAAAACATCGCTATAAGGGTTAACGCCCGCCTCATCAAGTTTATCGAGAGAAACGAGTTCATTACCAACCTCATCAGAAGGGTAACTGAGCATTAAAACTACCTTTTTTGCGCCCTTTGCAATACCGCGAAGGCAAATGGCAAAGCGGTTTCTGGAAAGAATAGGGAAGATAACTCCGATGGTTTCGCCGCCAAGTTTATTCTTAACATCCTCGGCAATAGCATCAACCGATGCATAGTTGCCTTGAACACGGGCAACTACCGACTCCGTAATTGAGATAACATCGCGATCTGCAATTTTAAAGCCATCGCTTTCTGCGGCGGCTAAAACGCTATCTACTACCATCTCCGCAAGATTATCGCCCTCGCGGAAAATTGGGCATCTGATACCTCTTGATGTAGTACCGACTCTTCTTTCCATAAATTTAAAAACCTCTTTCCGTGACCTTTCGGTCAGATAAAATAAAAATAACAACATTTATTATACAATAATTCTTTTCATTACACAATATTTTTTTGCAACTTTTTGAAAAAATTTATAAAAAAGAAAGATGACAGATTTCTCTGCCATCTCCTTTTTATATGAGGTTTTTAAAACTATTCTTTGTTTGCTTCCTCAATGATTTTTTGAGCGATATTGGATGGAACATCTTCATATCTTTCAAAATCCAAAGTGAAGGTAGCGGTGCCTTGGGTTATGGAGCGCATTGCGGTGGAGAAATCGGACATTTCGCCCATAGGTACTTCGCCTATAACTTCTTGCATCTTATTGGGCGCAGGGTTCATACCTATAATTCTGCCGCGGCGCTTATTGATATCGCCGATAACATCGCCAAGCATATCATCGGGAACTAAAACCTTTAATGTGCCGATGGGTTCCATTAAAACGGGATTTGCCTTGCTGATACCCTCTTTAAAGGCGATAGAAGCGGCAGTTTTAAATGCCATTTCGGAAGAATCTACGGGGTGATAAGAACCATCAACCAAAGTGGCCTTAATACCAACCATTGGGTAACCTGCAAGAACGCCCTTCTGGGTGCTATCTTTAAGTCCCTTTTCAACGGCGGGGAAGAAGTTCTTAGGAACTGCGCCGCCGAATACCTTTTCTTCGAAGATCAGTTCTTCGCTATCGCAGGGCTCAAACTCAATCCAAACATCACCGAACTGACCGTGACCGCCCGATTGCTTTTTATGTTTACCTTGCGCTTTAACGGGCTTTCTGATGGTCTCTCTATAAGCAATTTTTGGTTTCTTAAGTTCAACATCGGTGCCGAATTTTGCTTTCAAGCGGGAAACAATTACGTCAATATGCTGCTCACCGAGAGCCCATAAAATTTGTTCTTTAGTTTCTTTATCGGCCTTGAGAATAATGGTTGGGTCTTCTTCGGTAAGACGGTTAAGTCCCGAAGTGATTTTTTCTTCATCGCCCTTATTCTTGGGATAAACTGCAACCGAAAGATTGGGAGCGGGGAATTCAATTTCTTTAGCTTTTACGCTGCCCGAAGCGGAAAGTGTATCGCCCGTAAGAGCGCTTCCGAGTTTTGAAACCGAGCCGATATCACCGGCCTTGATTTCCGCAGCATCTTCTTGCTTGCCGCCTTTAACCCACATAATCTTTGAAAGGCGCTCTTCTTCGCCGTTTCTATTATTTTTAAGGCGGATATCGGGGGTGATTTTACCCGAAATAACCTTAAAGTAGGAAAGTTTGCCAACAAAGGGGTCGGCAATGGTCTTAAATATCTGCAAAGCGTTTTCGCCGTCTTCCTTATAACCCTTATCGGCGGCAGAAGGCATAATTTCACAAATACTCTCTGCAAATAAGCTTATTGCATCTCCATTTTGCTGAACGCCGCAGTAAACGGGGCAGATATCGCCCGATAAAATACCTTTTTTAAGACCGCCAACGAGTTCATCATGAGTAAATTCCTCGCCGCCGAAATATTTTTCCATAAGTTCTTCATCGGCAGAAGCAACGGCCTCTAAAAGCATATCTCTCATCTGGTCTATTTCGGTGCTTACGGGCATTCTGAATTCCTTTGCAGTAACGCCTTCAAAAGCATAGGCCTTATTTTCAATAAGGTTAACATAGCATTTTACCGCTTCATCCTCTATGTAAGGCACAATAACGGGGCAAACTACGGCGCCGTAATTTGCAACAAGAGCCGAAATAACTCTATAAAAATGCGCGTGAGAAGAATCAAGTTTACCAACGAAGAAGGCAATGGCTTTTCCTTCTGCCTTTGCTTTATCATAGGCCTGCTTCGCGCCAACGGTAAGACCTGATTTACCGGAAATCGCAATAACTGCGCTATCGGCTGCTGCAAGTGCCTCACAAACACCGCCCGCAAAGTCAAACTGACCCGGAGCATCAATTACATTTATCTTATAATCATTAAGTTCCAATGCAAACATTGAAGTAGAAACCGAAGTTCCTCTTTTCTTTTCTTCAGGGTCAAAATCCAAAAGGGCGGTGCCATCTTGAGTTTTGCCTATTCTATCGGCTGCCTTTCCGTAAAATAACACTGCATCGGCAAGGGTAGTTTTACCGGAGCCGCCGTGACCTAAAAATGCAATGTTTTTAATTTTTTCTGCAGGATAATTTTTCAAGATGATACACTCCTTCTATATATCTAACACTTTATTATCTAAAAGTGATTACCTTTAGAGTATAACACAAGTTTTTGGTAATTACAACTAATTTTTTATAAATCTCTTTAATTTATTTTGGATATAAGTCATAAAATAAACCCATTTGTCAAAGATAGACAAAATTTTCAAAAAAATAATATATATATTAACTATACTTAAAATAAAATAGTAACAAAACTGACACCGAATTGTAACTAAATTGTTCCTCCTTTTTTGTTTCTTTGTGTGTATAATTATAGTAGGAACTTTAAGAAAGGAGAGAAAGAATATGAAAAATAAAATTTTGGCATCGCTTTTAGTTATTTGCGTATGTCTTTCTTGTGTTTTGCTTTCCTCTCCTTTAAAAACCAACCCCGTTTCCGCGGCGGATAGTCAGTCAGCGGTTTCAGAAGAGGTTTTAAAAACCCGTTTTCTTAATATGCTTAATCATAATTATGTTTACGGTGAAAGTTTTTATGATATAGAATCTATGGTTAATGATTCTATGCCCGCTCTCTTGCATTTAAGAGATGCAGAGGATGAAGATTTTATTAAAGAGGAATATGTTAAAGAGTATATTCTCAATATGTTCGGCACGGAACTCGGCGATATAGGGGAGATAAACGCAGATTTTCCCAAGAAAGATGGTTTTGTTTTCATCATGCCCCGCGGTTTTTCAGTTTATAAGCACGAAATTTTAAAAATCACCGAAAATGAGGATGGTTCTTATTCCGTTACCTCAAAAATTTTGATTAACCCTCACGATAGCAGTGAAGAAAATTTAATCTGCGAAACTCTATTTGAAAAGAACTATAAATCCTCTTTTGGTTATACGATTATGTATTCAAAAATCAGCGAAAATGTAGCCGCTATGTAAATAAATTTAATATTTTAGACGGAAGAAAATTCTTCCGTCTTTTTTTGTTTTAAAAATGTGATTTTTTAAGCATTTTTTTGTTGAAAATGTGGATAACTTATGATATACTCTTTATATGGTATATATATTTATATTATATATAATATTTAAAGATTATTATGGGAGGTAAAAAATGTCTGATAAAAATTCCATTGACGCTATATGGGAAGGTATTTGTGAAGAAATAAAAAAGCGCGTTCCCGAGGTTACTTTTAATTGTTTCTTTAAAGATTTAAATCCTGTTAATATTGATAACGGCGCCTTTGTTATTTCGGTTAATAATGAATATATGAGAGGTTTTATTGAGGATAACTATACTCCGCTTTTATCCGATGTTATAAATAAATTTTTTGGAATTCCTTTTAAGCCCCATATTATCCTTGATTCCGATGATGAAGATCTTGTTATGGCAGAACTTCATAGCGAAGGGTTATCATTTGAAGATTTCTTTACCTTTGATAATTTTATTTTGGGCTCTACTAATAGATTTGCTCTTTCTGCCGCAAGAGCCGTTGCAGAAAAAGAGGAGATAGTTTATAATCCTCTCCTTTTATACGGTCCTTCAGGCGTTGGTAAAACCCATCTGATGCTGGCTATTAAAAACAGAATGAAACAACTCTTTCCTCATAAGAAAATTGCTTATGTTCGAAGCGAGGATTTCACAAATCAACTTATGGTAGCGGTTCAAGAGGGTAAACTCGGTATGTCATCAATGAACGAGTTCCATAAAAAGTTCAGAGATTTGGATGTTCTTCTTATCGATGATATTCACTTTATCGCCGGTAAGGAAGCAACTCAGGAAGAATTCTTTAATACCTTCAATACCCTCTATCAGAATAATAAGCAGATAGTGGTTACACTTGACCGTCCCTTAAAAGAAATCAAAACCCTTGATGATAGAATCAAGTCCCGCCTTTCTGCAGGTCTTACCGCCGATATTTCCTATCCCGATTATGAAACCAGGGTTGGAATTATTAAAGAAAAGGCAAAATCCTGCAATATTGAAATTGAAGATAATCTCGTTTATCATATTGCGGAAAATGTTAAATCCAATACCCGTCAGTTAGAGGGTATCGTTAAAAAACTTCAGGCATATATTTCTATTCAAAATAAAATTCCTACAATTGCGGTTGTTCAGAATTTTATTAAGGATGTTATAAATGATTCTCAACCCGAGCCCATAAAGATAGAAACAATTATTTCCGAAGTTGCTAATACATATAATGTTTCGGAAAATGATATTCTTTCTAATCGCCGTACAGCATCTTTAGCGCGAGCCCGTCAGGTTGCAATGTATATCGCCCGCGAAACTACGGGTCTTTCCTTTAAGCAGATAGGCGAGAATTTCGGTAAGGACCATTCAACCGTTCTTTATAATGTAAGGCAGGTTGAGGAGTTTATTTCCGATAAGCCATACGAAAAGGCACTTGTAGAAGATATTATTAAAAATCTTAAGAGTAATAATTCTTAAATTTTGGACAAGTTATCAACATTTTAATGTTAATTAACATACAAGTTTTCAACCGCTTGTTAATCTAAAATTTTTTTAAAAAAGTTATCCATAACTATCCAATTTCTTATCAAATGCGAAAAGCCCGTAACCAAACCGAAAACTCGGCTTTTCCACCGTTTCAACCGTATATATTATTAATGATAAATTATTATATTCTTTATATAGAAAATCGGAGGAGATTTTATGAAATTCACTGTTGAACGATTAGCGCTTCTTGATGCAGTTTCAAAACTCGGAAGAGTAGTAGGTGTAAAAACCTCAATGCCCGTTTTAGAGGGTATACTTATGTCGGCAGAGCAGGGTAAACTTACTATGGCCGCATATAATTTAGAAATGGGAATAAAAAAGGAAATTTACTGCAACTGCGAAAATGCAGGAGATATAGTAATTAATGCCCGTCTGCTTTCGGATATTTTAAGAAGAATGAACGGAACTCAGGTAGAAATTGAAGCAGATGAACGCCTTATGTGTCATATCAGAAGCGGAGAGGCCATTTTTGATATTATGGGTATGGCTGCTACCGATTTTCCCGAAATGCCTTCAGTTGCAGATGGCGCTAAAATCAAACTTGATGGCGCTACCTTTATAAATATGGTAAAGGGAACAATATTTGCCGTGGCTCCCGTTGAAGGAACAAGACCTATCCTTACAGGTATTAATATTTCGGTTAAGAACGGAGTTTTGCAGTTTGTTGCCATTGACGGTTACCGTCTTGCCATAAGAAGAGAAAAGGTTAATATAACCGAAGATATTGATTTCATCGCTTCGGGTAAAGGAATAAATGAGTTTTCAAAACTTATAAGCGAAGAAAGCGAAGATATTGAAATAATCGTAGGCAAACGCCTTCTTTCTATGAAGATAGATGGATATGTGTTTATTTCCCGTCTGATAGAAGGGGAATTCGTAAACTATGAGAAGATTATCCCCGTTGATTACAGACAGAAGATAACAATCAATTCCACCGATATTATAAATAGTGTTGAAAGAGTATCCCTTCTTATAAATGATACCTTCTCAACCCCCGTAAGATGTATTTTTAACGAGGAACAGATGGTTATAAGTTGCGCTACCGCAATGGGCAGAGCAACCGAAAAGATTAATATAGTTGTTGAAGGGGAGCCCTTTGAAATAGGTATGAACAGCAGATATTTATTAGATGCTTTGAAGGCCTGTGACCAGGGAGATATTATATTTAAGTTCAATGGTCCAAATCTTGGCGTTACTCTTTCTTCCGCAAATGAAGAAAATAAAGATTTCTTATATCTCGTAATGCCCATGAGGTTAAAATAATGACCGATAGTATTTTAATAAGAGAAGATTTTATCCGACTTGACAGCGCCCTTAAATTCGCATCTTTGGTAGCAACGGGCGGTCATGCAAAAATTGTTATCCAAAACGGCGAGGTTAAGGTAAACGGAGAGGTTTGTACCCAAAGAGGTAAAAAACTTAGAGCAGGGGATAACTTTAATTTTGAAGGAGTTACCGTAACGGTTAAAAATGAAGGTTAATTCACTAAAATTAAAAAATTTCCGCAATATCGGCGAACTCTGTTTGGAATTTGATGACGGAATGAATGTAATCTGCGGTGAAAATGCCCAAGGAAAAACCAATATTATAGAGGCCCTTTGGCTCTTTACAGGGGCTAAAAGTTTCAGAGGAAGTAAAGATTCCGCCTTTATAAAATTCGGTGAAGAAAAGGGTGTAAGCGAAGCAGAATTTACATTTGAAGGTGTAAAAAACACCGCAAAAATGGAATTTTCCGAAAAAAGAGCGGCATTTTTAAATGATAAAAAAATTTCAACTCCCGCTGGATTGGCTGGTAACTTTATTGCAATTGTCTTTTCACCCGCCGATTTATCCCTCGTAACAGGGGGACCCAGTGAGAGAAGAAGGTTTTTAGATATTGGAATAGGGCAACTTTACCCAAATTATATTGAAATTCTGCGAAAATATACCCGTGCGGTAACCCAACGCAACCAGATAATAAAGGATTATAAATATGATGCTTCGGTTGCGGTTATGCTTGATGTATTTGAAACGGAAATTGCCGTTAGAGGCAAAAAAATTATCGAGTACCGCCA
This sequence comes from Acutalibacteraceae bacterium, assembly GCA_045588995.1. GTDB lineage: Bacteria > Bacillota > Clostridia > Oscillospirales > Acutalibacteraceae > UBA737. The sequence goes on along the minus strand of JAZNFF010000073.1, from coordinate 1,116 downwards.
AAAGTATATAGATACGCTTAATAAGTATGTTCCAAAAATATATAATTTGCTTTCGGGAGGCAGGGAAGATATTGTGTCGGTGTATGGCACAAATTGTCCTGCTATAATGTTAGAGGAAAAACTTAAAGAAAAACGGAAGGAAGATATGTTTACCTGTGTTACTTCCGTCGGCCCCCACCGTGATGATATAGAGTTTAAGATAAACGGAGTAAATGCAAGAACTTATGGTTCCCAAGGGCAGAAAAGAAGCGTCGCTTTAACCCTTAAACTCTCTCAAGCGGAGGTTATAAAGGAAATTACGGGGGAATATCCCATTTGCCTGCTTGATGATGTTATGAGCGAACTTGATGTGGTGAGGCAGAATTATATTTTAAATCACATTAAGGATTGTCAGTCATTTATAACCTGTTGTGACCCTTCAAATACACAGCGGCTAAAAGAGGGCAAAATATTTACAATTTCGGGAGGAAAAGTAATATAATGTATCTTCATCTCGGAAATGCAGTGCTTGTAAAAACCGATGAGGTTATCGGGATTTTTGATTTGGATAACACAACGGTTTCTAAAAAGACAAGGGATTATTTAAATTTAAGCGAAAAGAAAAAAGAGGTTATAACCGTAAGTTATGACCTGCCAAAATCCTTTGTTATATGTTCAAAAGAAAAAGGCAAACAAAAGGTTTATTTATCCCAATTATCTACTGCGACTTTGCAAAAGCGCACGGGATATATCGGTTAAAATTTAAGTTTGAAGTTAAAAGTTAAGGAGTTTAAAAATGAGCAACGAAATGAATTTACCTGTAACCGAAAATTATGATGAAAGTTCGATTCAGGTACTTGAAGGTCTTGAAGCAGTAAGAAAAAGACCGGGTATGTATATCGGCTCAACGGGTGAAAGAGGTCTTCACCACTTGGTTTATGAAATAGTGGATAACTCTATTGATGAAGCCCTTGCAGGTTATTGCGATAAAATTGAGGTTGATATTCTTGATGACGGAATCATAAGAGTAACCGATAACGGCCGTGGTATACCCGTTGGTATTAATCCGCAAAAGGGAATTCCTACCGTAACGGTTGTATTTACCATACTTCACGCAGGCGGTAAATTCGGCGGCGG
>JAZNFF010000072.1:0-1793 GCA_045588995.1 Acutalibacteraceae bacterium | reverse complement strand
AATGCTCCTGACAGTGCAGAAATGCTCGCATTTAAGGATGCTCTTGATAACCTTCCTGATGAATATAAGCAGGTTGTAAATGCAGATAAAATTAAAAATGCTTGGGGCAACCTTTCTGATATAACCCGCGAATTCGTTCCCGCAGAGGTTTGGGCGGGTTCATTAGATAACGGCGTTGCTCCTAAGGGTACAGGTCTTGAGGTGTTTGATGCTTCTGCTTATGCAGGCACTGACCTTACCGATAAGAGCGTTCTCGGTAGCAAATATGCTACATACACCTTAACCACCGCAGGCGCAAGCGACTGGAAGGATTATATAGTGTTTGAAAGCGTTGGCGAAGACGCCTCACTTTCGGTTAAAAACCTTAAGGGATACACTGTATATATTAAATCCACAGCCCAAACCCTTGCCCGTCCGAGAGCTTATCTGACCAATACTCAGCAGTTGTGGAACAATGGCAGTTACCACGATGAAACTGCAATTGGCACAAATCAGTGGAAGAAACTAAACTCAGCTGATATGGCTGAACAAAATAAGCTATGGACAACAACTTCTAACGCTAATATTACCACTACCGCTCCTATCGCCTCGTTCGGCTTTGACTTTTCGAAGCTTAACGATAATACCACCGTTACCGTTGGTACTCTCAAAGCTACTTTCAGCGCGGTAACCGATGATGTTTTAGCACTTGCATCAACTGATGTTGATGCCTTTATGAAAGCGGCTTCAAACTTCTATTTTGAAGCAGTTACCAACGGATATTATGCTGAAGACGATGCAGCTTTCACTGCTTTCGTGGAAGCAGCTAAGACCGCAGGCATTAAATTTAGTCTTAATAAGTTAATAGGCGGTATAGCAGATACCTGGAAGACACTCACCGTAACCGAAACCTTGGTTCCCGTAACCCTTTGGAACGGTCAGAATGTTCCCGTCGAGGGACTCAATGTATACGATTCTTCCGCTTACAGCGGTACCGACCTTACCGAAACAAACGTTTTAGGTCCTAAATATGCAACCTTTACAGCTCCCTCTGTTGGTTTGGATGATGGAAATAAGGGTAATGCGAGCGACTGGGCAGATTATGTTGTATTTGCTCGCGCGGATGGCGGACTGACAAAGCTTCCCGCCTCTAACTTTACAGATTTCTCGGTATATATCAAAACAACCGACGGAATGGCAGGAAGACCCCGTATTCACGGTCCAAATGGCGCTAACTGGAATGACCCTTCTTATTACGAAGCAGCCAAACTCGGAAGCGCATGGAAGAATATATCATCTTCCCAGCTTTCCGCGCCAGGAGAATTTAATCAGAAAGTTTTCGAATTAGGTAACCAGAAACTTTATGGTTTCGGTTTTGACTTCTCAGGACAGGGCGAAGTAAGTGTTGGCTCTATGAAGGTTAACTTTACCGCAGTTAGCAATACAGTTTTAGGTCTTATAGAATCTGACCCCGTTTCCTTCTTGGCAGAAGCTATTTACTTCTATAATGATGCGGTTAAGAATGAAACCTTTGCCGCTGATGATGAAAGATTTGTAGCTTTTGGTAATGCTCTTAATGCGGTAGTTTCAAATGAAGCAATTGAATTAGAAGTTACCATAGCCCAACTTAAAGCGGCTTGGATGGGACTAAGCGATAACACAACACTTCCTAAGGGTGATACTACCGGTTGGTCCATAGCTGACTGGGTATATGCAGCAAATAAGGTAGATATCAGCAGTCTTTCTAATACTGATGGTTTCGTTAAAGCGTTGGCTAAAGCCACTGCTTTAAGAGATGAAATTGGCGCAAGCTT
>JAZNFF010000071.1:0-4223 GCA_045588995.1 Acutalibacteraceae bacterium | reverse complement strand
ACGAGAATATCCTGAAGAGTAGTGTAAACATCGTTTTCACGAAGAGCTACAAGGTCAACGCGAACACCGGTCTCTTCATCGGTGATAGAAGCGGCAACGCCTTCGGAAGCGGTGCTTGCAAGAATTTCAAGACCGTTTACCATAATATCGGCAATAACCGTTGCAACCTTATCGCCCTTAGTAAAGAATTCATTTTTACATTCAACGACTTCTACTCTTACATACTGGGCAATCTGCGGTAAGAAGGTGTAAGAATAGCTACCATTTTCAGCAGCGGTCTTGCCATTGAATGTAGCATTGGGCTTCACATCCTTGCCGAAGAGAGAAAGTTCATCATCACCAAAGTAGAAATTCATCTTGGTGGGCCAGAATTCAGAACTACTACCCGAAATAAAGTCAATATTGTCAACGGCATTAAGGGTGCCAAGGTCAATAAGGATATTTACGGAAGTTTCGTTATTCTTACCGTTATAGATATCAGCTACGGTTGCCTCATCGCCATCAAGAGCGGCAGAAAGCGGGAACCAAGAATCTGCAGACCACCAACGAGGTCTATATCTGCCTGCATCCTGAGTTGTGGGACGAAGTTCGAAGTCACCTTTATCCTCAAGCCACAAGCTCGTTGTACCCGTCTTACCTTCTGCAAGGTTAAAGTAGGTGAATTCCTGGGTATTCCAACCTATTACCTCAAACTCTGTTGGGTCAAAGGTATCGTCAGTCGTATCGGTTATGCAGAATCTTACGTAACGGGCCTCAATGGGTGTTTCACCGAAGGTGCGGAATACCTCGTTTACTGCTTCGCCGTCATAATCCATAACGAGTGAGAAATCTTCCCAAACGCCTTCAATAGAATCGGAAGCGTAAACCTTAAGTCCCTTAATATTATTAGTGAGGGTTGAAAGCTTTATAGAATTGATGGTCTTATTAGCGCAGAGATTGAATAAGAAGTTAATATTCTTACCGTTCCGTGCTATGGGAGTTGCTATATCATAAGCACCGTCATAAGCATACTTATAATCAAAACCATCATACTCATCTTCCTTAACGGTGGTCTTGTTACCCGCATCATCGGTGCGATAGATTTCTACAGGAACATGGTTAAGGAAGTTAATTTCTGCCTTGGGTTTATAGTATCTCTTACCGAATACGCCAAGGTCATAAAGTCGAGGATAGCACATACCCGAGAACTGCTCAAGGGCCTTTTCATAATCGGAAACAGGGCACTTAATGCAGAAGCTTATGTATCTTGCAATTACGCCGTTACCGCCCATTGTAAATAACTGAGTATCGGTAGTACCGTTTTCGGAATCACTCATATTATTATAGGTGATTATCTTATTTTCAGATCTAAAGAGGGTTGCGATTTCGGTAGAAGTATAAACCTCATACTTACCTGTTTCAAGATAATCCTGATGGAACTGATTCCAAAGAATCTGCTGGATATAATAGTTATCCTTTAAATCGAATATGATGTGGAAGGTGGTTTCCTGATTAGGAGCCGTAATATTTGTACCTACTACTGCGGCAAAACCAACACCAACTTCGCTTGAAAGATCAGTAAGCCAAGAATACTCATATCTGCTGCTCATTTCGTGGTCTTGCCACTTAACGCGGCCGCCTGCGCCTACCTTAAAGTAGCACTGGGTATCGGTATTGGCAAGAAGGTTTGTGCCAAGAGATTGCATCTCGCTATCGGTCATCTTACCTGCTTTTACGGTATAGGTAACAACTTTACCGTAAGCAGCAAGTTCACCGATATTAAAGTCATTGGATGCAGGATAGAATCTGAAGGCAATATAAACGCCTGCTATTTCAGGTCTTCCGTCATAATTGAATTTCTGCACCTGTTCGCCGTTTTCATTATCGCAGCTTGCAACAATGCTTTCAGCAAGGAAAAGACGCTCTAAACTATTAGATACATAAATCTTATAGTTCATCTTTGCAAGGTCGGGATTATTCTTAAGACCTACTACAAAGTTCTTAACCTGAGCTTCGCCGACAAATTCATAAATGAATTCAGTATATGAGCCATCGGCGGTAAAGTCAAGATGAGTAGCATTAAATCCGCTTGCAAAATCACCGTCTGCAAGGGCTTCTGTGCCCGAAACCTTGATTTCTTCCTTCGCGGTACCGTTAAAGTAGTAAACAGAAGGAGTCTTGCCAAGAAGAACATTATCGCCAAGGCCTTCTATTTCGCTCTTAGCGTCTTCATAAGTTTCATAACTTGTGAAGTTGCAACCAAGAGTCATACCAAGCTTATCACGAAGCGAGGTTGCATCGGCAAGGGCTTTGGTGAACGCTTCGGTATTGGTAAGATTAGAAATATCAACGGTATTTGCGGCATATACCCAGTCAGCAACAGTCCAGTCGCTTGTATCTACATCTGCAGGGAAACTGGAATTATTGCTAAGCTGTTTCCAACCTGCCTGAAGTTTAGCGACAGTTATGAGTTCCTCTAAGGATTCTGCTGCTAAAATCTCATCGAGAAGCTTTGAGAAATCATTGAAGGAAGCGTTATCGGTACCAAAGTAATTATTGGCTACCGCTTTATCGCGGAAGAGAATTGCTTCAGAGATAAATCCTGCCATATCGGTATAAGCCAACTCAGCAACATTATCCTTAAGGAAGCTAAATTCCATTGTAACAGAACCGAGAGTTAAGTCTGTTACACCTGCGGTATCAAGGCCAATTCCGGTAATAATCCTATCGAGAGTATTAGGAACGCTTCCGCCAAGAGATGCAATATTAGATTTAGAAAGATTTCTAAAGGTGACAGAGCCCACCTCTGCCTTTGAGAACAGTGAGGCATCATCCCAAGAGAAACCGCTAGCAAATCTATATCTCGGACGCATACCCGTAATCTCATTAGAGGATTTAGCATAGAAGCTATATTTGGCAACATCGCGAAGGGTGAGCCAAGTGTTCGGCTCGGTAAATTCATAGATAATAAAGCCGACATTGGTCGATGCGCTGGTATCGGTATTGCTGAAGGTAGCATACTTAGGTCCTAAAAGATTTTTATTGATATCATTTTCAGGATAGTTTGCGCTATCATATATATTTAATCCTTCGCCAACAACCTGATCTGCGCTCCAAACAGTAGTAGGAACAAGGGTCTTTTTAAGACCAATGCTCTTCCAAACGGTTGAAAGTTGGTTTACCTTTCTTTCATCCTCGGTAAGACCGGTTGCTTTAGTAAGGGCTTCAGAGAATGCAACAAAATCCGCATCATCCTCGGCGAAATAATGGTTAATTGTTGCCTCATCATAGAATTCCATAGCCGCCTTTAAGAATGCGTTAGGATTAGTTTCGGCAAGTGCCATTGTTGCGCCATCTAAAGCGTTAAATTCAGCAACCATAGAGCCAACTGTTACGTCTGCGACTCCCGAAAGGTCAAGACCAACGCCGTAAACCGTTCTTGTTAAGACATTGGAAAGTCCCGAAAGGGAGTTAATATTATCAAGGTTCAATTTTACCCAAGTGGTGCCAAGACCGGAAGTAAAGGCAAAATTATCGTGAATAGTGCCCTTACCCGATGAGGTGGGAATATAGAATTTAGGACGAATAGCAGCAAGAGCTGGGTCTGCCTTAACATATACGCTAAAGTTATCAAATCTTGCTAAATTAAGAGTATTGTTTTCTCCATCCTCAAATTCATAGATAATAAATCCTGCATTATCGGAAGCAGAGCCACTTTTATTGCTATATGTAGCGTATTTAGAACCAAGAACGCTCTTATCTGCAAGGTCGCCACCTACATAAGAAGAAGCATCATATATAGCAAGACCTGTGCCATCAATATTATCGCCTTCCCAAACTTTAGTGGGAACGAGAGTCTTTCTGATAACAAGCTTACTTATAGCTTCTTTAAGTTCGGCAACATTTGCTTCACCTGAAGGTCCTGAAGGTTCAGAGGGATCCGAAGGTTCGGAGGGGTCAGAAGGTTCTGATGGGTCGGAGGGGTCTGAATAAGCCCTAACCGCATTAAAGGCGGCAACAAACTCTGTCCATTTTTCAGTATTATTTATACCGTCTGTATAATCCTTCTTAAGTTCATTAATATCGAAATCACCAACGGCTGTTATCCACTGTTCATCTGTCCAGCTAGCAGAGCCGTAAATGTTCGAATCATAATTAAAGTATAGGTTCGAAACATAGATATCTGCTACATTGGGATTGCCGTTATTTGCATCCAACGAATTGGTAGTTGAAAACTCAAGACG
>JAZNFF010000070.1:0-25778 GCA_045588995.1 Acutalibacteraceae bacterium | reverse complement strand
ATGCCATCGCGATAGGTCTTGTCGCCCAAAGTAACACCTAAAGGAATGGTGCTGATATTATATCTTTCAAGAAGGGCGGCGCCTAAATCGGTGGTACTGTCACTGGTAATTACAATATTACTCAAAATAATTCCTCCGTTTCAACTGATTATATTTATTATACCATTATTATTCCGTAAACTCAACATTTTTTTAAATTGCGGCTTCTTGACAAAGAAGGCGGTAGAGGATACAATATATTTGCATTATAAAAAAGGAGGCGGGTTATGAGGTATATTGCCAATGCTAAAATCAATTTTACCCTTGATATAAAGGGCAAAAGGGAAGATGGCTATCATCTTATTGATTCGGTTATGCAGTCGGTTTCTCTTTTTGATATTGTTGAAGTAAATAAAGGGGAAAAAATTTCCGTAAACTGTGGCGATGATGAAATAAGCGGTGAAAAAAATATTGCCTATAAAGCCGCCAAAGAGTTTTTCGAATTTACGGGAGTAGAGGGCGGCGCTTTTATAACCATAGAAAAGCATATTCCAAATGCCGCAGGTCTCGGGGGCGGCGGCGCCGATGCCGCCGCCGTAATTGTAGGGCTTAATGATTTATATAAAACAGAACTTACCGATAAACAACTTATGGAAATAGGCCTTAAGGTCGGAGCCGATGTTCCTTTCTGTATAATGGGAGGAACTATGAGGGCTATGGGTATAGGCGAAATATTAGAGCCGCTGCCTGATTTCCCTAAAAAGCATATTGTAATAGCCAAAAACGGCGAAAAACTTTCTACAAAAGAAATGTACGAAAAAATTGATAATGGCGCGCTTTTAAGGGATAAAACCGAAGATTTTATCAATTTTCTTTATAAGGGGGATTTCAAAAACGCCCTTAAAAATACGGGCAATGCCTTCCTAAGTGTTTGTAGTGTTGAAAATATTAAAGAGTTGTCCGAAAATTTAAGCCCCCTTTGTATTGGACTTTCGGGAAGTGGCCCAAGCGTTTATGCCGTGTTCTCTGATAAAGTATCTGCAAAAGAATTTGCCGAAAAACTTTCTGAAGTCGGGTTAATTCCGTATCTTGCCGAGATTTCCCGCTTCGGTGTTAAAGAAACTGAATAAAAAATAAAACTTCTGTCAATATTTTCCTTGTGAAATTTTTTTGACAGGAGTTTTTTATGTTTAGAAAAAATATAGAAACAGGTTTAATTTTCGGTCTTATTTGCGCCATAATTTTAAGTGTGGCAAATTTTGATGCAGGTTGCGAAGATTTAAGGCAGGGAGTGCTGCGGCTCCATATAATTGCCAATTCCGATAGTAGCGAGGACCAGAATCTAAAACTAAAAGTAAGAGATGAAATACTTAAAAACAGCGGCCTTTTATTTGATAAAGCGGAAAATCTTGAGGATGCCGTATTGTGCGCAAAGGATAATATAGGCGCAGTTACCGATATAGCAAATAGAGTATGCGCCGAAAATGGCGCAGAGTATATGGCTGAAACCCGCGTCGGCACAAGTTATTTCGAAACGCGGGAATATGATGATTTCACCCTTCCCGCAGGGGAATATACCTCTTTAATCGTAACCTTAGGCGAGGCGGAGGGCAAAAATTGGTGGTGCGTGGTTTATCCCGCCGTTTGTATCCCATCGGCTTCGGCAGATTTATCCGAAAGCGTGGGTAAGAGCGGCACTAAAATCGCGAAAAACCCAAGCAGATATATTATGCGATTTAAAGTAGTAGAATGGTATGAGAATATTAAAAGAAAATGCCGAAAATAATAAATTTTGTAAATTTTTAAATTTTACTTGCATTTTGTGTTCTTTTGTGATATTATTCTAATGTTAATGAAACGAAAGGGGTGACAATGGTGAAAGAAGGCATTCATCCGCAGTATGAAAAGGTAACTATTAAGTGCGCATGCGGCGCTGAATTCGAAACTAGCTCAACAAAGAAAGACATTCGCTTGGATATTTGTTCTAAATGTCATCCGTTTTTTACCGGTAAGCAGAAGTTGGTAGATACCGGCGGTCGTGTTGATAGATTTAAGAAGCGCTTTGGTATTGAAGAATAATAATTACCTTGAATCCGCAATCGTGTAAAACGGTTGCGGTTTTTTCTTATAGTTCCATTATGAATTTATGGAAGGAGGCGCCCTATGGAAAAGTATATAACGATATCGGGTGAATCGGTATCGGAGTATGAGGAAAAGCGTTCACGCTTTATTGCAAGGGCGTATCCTTGCGAAAGCGAAAGTGAAGCATCAGAAATTTTAAATCGAATAAAGGGTGAGTGTTGGGATGCAAGGCATAATTGTTATGCCTATGTTTTGAAGGATGGCTCCGCCCGTTTTTCTGATGATAGTGAGCCCCACGGTACCGCAGGCAAACCCATACTTGATTGTATTATGGGTAGCGGCGCCGTAGATGTTATAGTCATTGTAACAAGATATTTCGGCGGCGTACTTTTAGGCACGGGGGGACTTGTTCGCGCCTATTCTACAAGCGCCAAGGGCGCTTTAGAAAATGCGAAAAAAGTTCTGATGTGTCTTGGTTCTGAGATGGCAGTAAACTGTTCATATTCGGAACTTAAACTCTTGGAAAAACTTATAGAAAAATCGGGAGGCAATATAACCGATACTGTTTATACCGATAGCGTGAGAGTATTTTTCACCCTTAAAAATGAAGATATAGATGCCTTTAATTACCAACTTACCGAGGTATTTTCGGGTAAAATTGAAGCAGAAACGCTTGACTGCAAATATTTTTCATTTAATATTTAAGAAAAAGAAGGTATTTTGTCATATTTGTCTAATAGTATAAGTAGGAAGAAAGGTGATATGATGGAGGAAATCAGAAAGCAAAGCGAAAGAATCGAAAGAGAAACTTTATCGCCCTTTGCCGCTTTAAGTGAAAATAGCAAGGGCAGAAAGGCCCCCGAAGAACCCTGCCCGATGAGAACCGAATATCAAAGGGATAGAGATAGAGTTATCCATTCAAGAGCGTTTAGGCGTCTTAAGCATAAAACGCAGGTGTTTTTAGCTCCCGAATCCGACCATTACCGTACCCGCCTTACCCATACTCTTGAGGTTTCTCAAATTTCAAGAACCGTAGCGCGAGCGTTGCGGCTTAACGAGGATTTAACCGAAGCCATCGCTTTAAGTCACGATTTGGGTCATACTCCCTTCGGTCACGCAGGGGAAAGCGCTCTTAATACTATTTCTCCCGTTGCCTTTACCCATTTTGAGCAGAGCGTCAGAGTTTGCGAAAAACTCGAAAAAAGCGGCAGGGGACTCAATCTTACCGCCGAGGTTATTGATGGAATTATTAATCATACTAAAGGCGAATGGGCCCATACGGCTGAAGGTAAAATCGTCAGATACTGCGACCATATCGCGTATATGAATCACGATATCGAAGATGCCATAAGAGCCGATGTTTTAAAATTTAAGGATATTCCTGAAGATGTTGTTAAGTATCTTGGTGAGACCAAAACGCAACGCATCACAAAAATGGTGGCATCTCTTGTTGAAAATACCGAAGGAATTGATGTTAAATTCGATGATGAGACCTTCTTCTATTATGATAAACTTCATAAATTTATGTATGAAGCGGTTTATAAAAACCCGAAGGCCAAAGCCGAGGAAATGAAGGTTGAAGGAATTATTTCGGGTATATATGAGCACCTTATGAAAAATCCGCAGGTAATGAGCGAAGAGTATCAGAAAATTTGCGAAACCGAAGGTACCGATAGAGCGGTGGTGGATTATATCGCAGGTATGACCGACCACTTTGCAGTTACCACCTATTCAAATATATATATTCCTAAATTCTGGAAATTATAAAAAACAATAATCTTAAAAGGGGTGATATAATTGGCTATTCCTTCCCATATTTTAGAAGAAATAAAATCAAAAAATGATATAGAGTCGGTTATATCGGCCTATGTTAACCTGAAAAGAAGAGGCAAAAACCTTATAGGTCTTTGTCCCTTCCATAATGAAAAAACGCCCTCATTTACCGTATATCCCGAAAGTGATTCTTTTTATTGTTACGGATGCGGCAAGGGAGGCGACCAGTTTACCTTTGTGAAGTTGGCCGAAAATCTCGATTATATTGAGGCGGTAAAACTTCTTGCGGATAGAAGCGGAGTTTATATCCCTGAGGATAGCGGGTATGATGATTCAATGCTCCGCCTTAAAAATACGATTTATGAAATCAATGCCGAGACCGCAAGATTTTATTATAATTATCTTTTTACCGAAGAAGGCAAAAAGGTTCTTGAGTATTATAAGGATAGGGGACTTTCTCTTAATACTATTAAACACTTTGGCCTCGGCGCCGCTCCGGATAGTTGGGATGGGCTTCTAAGACACCTGAAATCCAAGGGATACAGTATAAATGATATGTTATCGGCGCGGGTTATTTCCAAAAGCCAAAAGGGTACATACTATGATTTCTTCCGAAACCGCGCCATGTTCCCTATAATAAATATCAGGGGCAAGGTAATCGGTTTTAGCGGACGGGCCCTGCCGGGTGACAATAAGGCGGGAGGAAAGTATGTAAATACTTCGGATACCCCCGTATTTAAAAAGAGTGAAAATCTTTTCGGCATGAACTTCGCCAAGAATTTCTGCGATGAAAAGATAATTCTTGTGGAGGGTAATATGGACGTTATTTCCCTTCATCAAGCGGGTTTTGAAAATGCCGTTGCCGCCCTTGGAACTTCCTTTACTTCCGAGCAAGCAAAACTTATTTCTAAATATACAAAGGAAATCGTTCTGATTCTTGATGCCGATGAGGCAGGGCAGAACGCGGTTAAAAAAGCAAGTAATATACTTGCGGATACGGGGCTTCGGGTAAGCGTTGTGGTGATACCCGATGCTAAAGATCCTGATGAATATATCAAAAAATTCGGCAGAGATAGATTTGATGCTCTTTTAAAGGGCGCCGCTTCCGAAATGGAATATAAACTTTTGATGGCGGTAGCCGATATTGATATAAATAGCGACGATGGGAAACTGAAATATCTGTCCCGTGCGGCCGAAATTTTGGCCGAGTCGCCTGATGAACTCACTCGAGACCTATATATCGGGCGTCTTTCTCAGAAATACGGAGTTTCTAAAACCGCCCTTGAAACCAAGGTTAACGGACTTAGAAAGAAAAACTTCCGAGCAGAGCAAAAAAAAGAAATAAATGCGATAATTAATCCTAAATTTTCTAAGAGCGATATTAATCCCGAACGGAAAATATATCCTTCGGCAGTGCCTGCAGAAGAGGCGGTTATCGCAGTTCTTTTGCAGCATCCCGATTTATTCGATACGGCCTATGAAAAGTTAAAACCCGAAAATATGATTACGGGACTTAACAGGCGAATATATTCTGCAATTTGCGACTGTGTTTTATCGGGAAGATCCATTGATATTTCAGGTTTTGGCGAAACCTTTAATTCGGATGAAATGGGATATCTCGTGTATCTCGCAAATAGCGAAAAATGCGGAAAAAACGCCCTCATTGTATTAAAAGACAGTATTAAGTTAATATTAGATGAGGAAATGCGTATAAAGGCGAGTGACACGCGCAATATGTCGGTGGATGACTGGGCAGAAAATTTAAAGAAAATGGTTGAAAATAAGCAAAAGGGGAATTAAAAATGGCAAACAAAAAGGAACTTGATATGGAAAAAGAAATTGTCGATAACGGCGAAGAGCTAATAGAAGAAGAGGAAAAAGAGATAGGTCTCGATGATATCGAAGATGCTCCCGAAGATCTTAAGGAACTTGAAACTGATCCTACGGTGCTTGATTTGGATTTCGATTTCGATGAGGAGCCATCCGATGAAGAGTTAAAACTCGAAGAAATGGATATTGATAATCTTGATGATGCTTTATCCGTTGATAATATTTCTCTTGATGACCCCGTTAAAGTATATCTTCGCGAAATAGGTCGAGTACCCCTTCTTACAACGGAGGAAGAGGTTGAATTGGCTATAAAAATCGGCGAGGGCGATGCCTATGCAAAACAGCGTCTTACCGAAGCCAACCTTCGTCTTGTTGTAAGTATTGCTAAAAAATATGTGGGCAGAGGAATGTATTTCCTTGACCTTATCCAAGAGGGAAATGTAGGCCTTATTAAAGCGGTAGATAAGTTTGACTATACAAAGGGATTCAAGTTTTCCACCTATGCTACTTGGTGGATCAGACAGGCCATAACCCGCGCCATTGCCGATCAGGCAAGAACTATCAGAATTCCCGTTCATATGGTTGAAACCATCAACCGTCTTAAGAAGGTGCAAAGTCAACTTCTCCACGAAAACGGCACTGAGCCCAGCGAAGAACTCATAGCTCAAAAGATGGAACTTCCCGTTGAGAGAGTAAGAGAAATTATGCGCGTGGCTCAAGAGCCCGTTTCTATGGAAACACCTATAGGTCCCGAGGAAGATTCGCGCCTTATGGACTTTATAAGGGATGAAGATGCCCTCGCCCCCGATGATGCGGCCCTTAAAACCATTACCAACGAGGATATTGATAGCGTTCTTCATACCCTCACTCCAAGAGAGGAAGCGGTTATCCGTCTTCGTTTCGGTCTTAAGGATGGCAGATGCCATACGCTCGAAGAGGTTGGAACAGAGTTTAATGTAACCAGAGAGCGTATCCGCCAAATTGAAGCAAAGGCCCTTCGTAAACTTCGCCATCCCGTAAGAAGCAATAAGTTCAAAGAAAGATAAGAGGAATAAATAAATTGAAATTCACATATACAACTAATGGGGTTTGTTCCCGAAGCATTGATATTGAGGTGGAAAATGATACCGTCGTTTCCGTAAATTATCAAGGCGGATGCAATGGTAACCTTAAGGGCATAGGCAGTTTGGTTGTCGGTATGAAGGTGGATGATGTTATAAATCGCCTTGAGGGTATCAAGTGCGGATTTAAAAATACATCTTGTCCTGCCCAACTCGCTTTAGCCCTCAAAAAAATGAAGGCAGAGGACAACCAATAATACTTTTTAAAAGGGTGAAGAAAATTGTGCCTTGACAATGATATGAAAATAGTGGGGGATAAGCCCTCTCGGGATGTAAAACTTAACCGTGCTTTAGCGGCAGGGGATTTACAAATCGACAAGGAACAAGTTAATATGGCCAAAAAAATAGGCGAAGCCGTAGCGGAGGAGTTTTCTGCGGCGGTAGATTCCTATGTTCAGGGCGATGAAAAAGATTTCGAATTGCAGATTCAAAGAAGATTACTTCTTTCCTTTACGGCTACGGTAGGATTTGAAGAATATCTTCCCGACGCTCTTGCAGGTATGGCTCAAAAAAGTTTTCTTGATAAACTTAAAGAGATTTCTGCAGAACTTTATGCTACTTCTTCGGATACGGGCGCCTTTTCTTTCTATTATTTGGCCTATAGAAGAGGTCTTGATATTGAACGCCGTATCGGACAAACATTTGCTATGCTCTGTTCTCACGATGGCGACCCCATTTTCCAAGAACTCGGAGAAGCCCTTTACTGTTGGTTTTTATCTGTGGTTAAAAAAACAGTAGAAAAATATAAGTAACAAAATTATTCCCTTCCGCTAAAATATTAGTGGAAGGGAGTTTTATTATGCCAAGAATATATCTTAGTCCCTCAACACAGGAATTTAACCCCTACGTAATTGGCGGCAATGAAGAATATTATATGAATCTAATTGCCGATGCTATGGAGCCATATCTTTATGCTACGGGAATTGATTTTACGAGAAATACCCCCGATATGACCGCCGCTTCTTCCATAACGGCATCAAATTCGGGATATTATGATTTACATCTTGCCCTGCATTCCAATGCCTCGGGCGCAAATCCCGGAGGGGTCAGGGGAATAGAAGCGTATTATTATCCAACGAGCGTTAACGGAAAGCGTTTTGCCGATATCATAACCAATAATTTTACGATGCTTTATCCCTTGCCCGATAGGATAAAAACCGTACCTACCACCACTCTCGGAGAGGTGCGAAGGACCAGAGCGCCCAGTGTCCTTGTGGAAATCGGTTACCACGATAATGTTGAGGATGCTGCATTTGTAAGAGATAATATAGATGCTATCGCAAGAAATCTGGTTATTTCTCTTGCCGATTATTTCGGTATCCCCTTTAGAGAACCAAGGTAAAAAATAAAGCCACAGATATCTGTGGCTTTATTTTTATTCTAAATTGTAAACCTTAGCGTTTTTATCGCCGTATTTTTCGTTGATAATCTGTTTTGAGGGCTCACCAAAGAAATCGGGACTGAATCCGTCTGTACCAAAGCTTCCTAAAAGTCTGCCTGAATTCTGAATATACGTATTATTATCCATTACAGGCATAGATTTTTCGCTTTCAGCAACAATGTGAATAAGTCGGTGGCTGCTTCGGTCAAAAATGTTGTTTTCTACCGTATAGTTCTTTGCTCTGTTAATAAAGTTCCAACCCTTTATGTGAGCGGGGGTGTCCTTATTAGGTCTGTGATTTCCCCATCCGTAACCCGATTTTCTTAAAATATTTCCGCTTATATTTATGTTTTCCATAAAGCTTACGGTGTCACGCTCATCGGTATCGAGGAAATATTCAATAGAGTAAACTGCGTTCTCAACGAGGTTATCTTTATAGGTGATATTTTCCATTACAACGGGGTTACCGCAGGTAGTGATTTGATGGGTCATAGCCGCATCATATATTTCATAGAAATAGCAGTTTGAAACTTCGTAATCGGTGCATCCGCCGTAGATTTCAACGCCGTTTCCAAAACGGGTAACGCGTCCGCGCTTGTTCATCAGCTTATAATTGGGGTCAGCGCCGTAGTAGCACTGAATAGCGCCGCCAATCCAACCGATTTCGCAGTTTTTAACGGTAAGGCCCTTAACGTGACCGCCACCTGAAATAGCATGGCAACCTACATATTTGATGCAAAGATTATCTATGGTAACGTTATCTGCCAGGGAAACACAAATTAAGTTTCTCGCGCTGGCGGCTTCAATAGATGAGAAAACATCGCCGGGGTTACCATTGTCACAACGCAAATAAAGGTCACCCATGCTTTTATCGCTTATCTGGGGAACGGGTATAGCGCAGGTTTCTTCGCTGCGGGCGGTGGTGAGAACCTCGTCAAAATGCCAATAGATATCTAAATCTCTGACGGCTTCTTCCTTTAAATTGAATTCTTTTTCCTCATTTTCGCGGCAATAGAATTTTCCGTCGTAAAAAGAGGGAATAAGCTTATAAGAGCAGCTTTCACCGTGGTTGAAAACCAAGGTGCCGCAATCGAGGATTTTTTCTTTAAGCTTCCAAATATTATTTTCGGGGTAAACACACTCCCAAAGTTCAGGATTTGCAAGGTCTTTTTCCCAACCGAAAAATTTCGGCTTGTCACCTTCGCCATAGGCAGAATAGGTAACGCCTTTTTTGCAAGTGAAATTTCCTCTGAAAATATCGCCGCGCTTAAAGAAAACACCATCACCTTCGCTAAAGGGGAAGGTGGTAACTTTATCGAGAGTTTTCCAAGGTGTATTCGGTGAAAGACCGTCATTATCATCATTTCCGCAGATACTTACAAAGTAAGAAGTTCCCGTAATTTGAACAGTGGTAGGGGTATTAAGAATTTCTTCTTTTTTCCTTTTAGCTAAATTATCAAAATGTTCTATGGTGGCGGCGGTTGCTCTCATAAATAACAACTCCTCAATATTTTTATAGATTGTAGCACGGTGAATTATTCTTGTCAATATCGGTGGTTTCAAAGGATAAAAAACGACCGCTTTTTAGCAAAATTTTTCTCAGCCTATTGCATAAATACAGGCGAGGTAGTATAATTGAAATATAGAAAGCCCTATTCCATTAAAAGAGATGACGATAAAATGAAATTTGAAACAGCAAGTGTAGCTGCGGAGCGTTTGGGTGTTAATATCCGAACGGTACAAAAATGGGCAAAACTCGGAAAACTTGCGGGCGCTATGAAGGTGGGCCGCGATTGGATGATTCCTGAAGGCGCTATTCCTTCTGAACATATTGCGGAAGATATAGATACTGCATTTTTACCCTTTGCATTGGGTAGTTTCGAGTGCGGTAAAGCAATGGAATTTGCTCGTAGCATTGAAAATGAAGATGAGCGCAATATAGCCATCGGTGAATGTTATTATCATATGGGACAGTGCGAAAAAGCGGTAGAGGTTTTGGAAAAGTATCTCGATAGCCCCATTCACGATTATCAGTTAGCCGCAACCCTTATATGCTTTTTTTCGTATCTGTCTTTGGGGCATAAGCATCAGGCCCATCTTGCTGTTAACAGTATGGAAAAGCAACTTAAAGAGTTTTATCATATCAATGCCGATGAAGAAATGTGCGCAAAAGGCGTATTTGTATGTTCGATGTTATCAACGCTTCTGCATTTTTCATCAAATAGGATTCCCCAACTTGAAAACTATGTAAACCGTCTGCACGGCGGGGTTAAATCTCTTGCTTTATATGCTATTGCCTATAAAGCGTATCTTGAAAAAGATTATAGCCGCGCCTACGGAATTTCTGAAGCGGCATTGATTGTTTGCCCTAAAAATTATGTTATCGCGCTTATACATATTCATATAATTTCGGCGGTAAGTTTAATGGGGCTCACGAGGGTAAGAAGGGCTAAAGAGCATCTTAAAGCGGCTTGGAATTTAGCCAAAGATGATGGCCTTTATCAACCCTTTGCGGAGCATCATTCGGTTCTGCATGGACTTTTGGAATCTCATATAAAAAAGGAACACCCCAAGGAGTTCGCCGTTATAATCGAACTTGCTAAAAATTACGGCAAGAGTTGGCGCGGCGTTCATAATGAAACTATGAGCAAAACCGTAGCCGATAACCTTACTACTACCGAATTTGTCGTGGCTACCCTATATTATAGAGATTGGCGCATAAAAGAAATAGCGGAGCATATGCACCTTTCCGAAAAAACCATTAAGAACTATTTGCAGATTATATATCAGAAACTTGGTATAAACGGCAAAAAGGGCCTTGAAGAATTTATGATAAATTAATAAAGGTAAGAAAAACGCCCGAGAGGTAACACTCTCGGGCATAATTTTTTATTGTCCGTTCGTTTAAACGAACGCAAATTCGGTAAAAATTTGGTTTTTTGGCAAAATACGGCACAAAATAATATAAAAAATTGCACTTTTTTTCCTAAAAAGTGCTCGTTACAAATGAGAAATAGAGGTATATAATCATCTTGTAAAATCAAACAAGGAGAAGGTTATGACAGAAATTAAAAAACGTGTCTATTCTCTGCTGGGTGATATTGTTGAGGTGAATTTGGTTTTTGACACCGAATCAGAAATGTATCTGGGAGAATTTCCCGATTTTACCGAAACTCCCCGATATACTCCTTGCGGAAGACCTTGGGTGAACGTCACCTATGATGGTTGCCCCTACGCCGAAGATAAATACGGCGACTGCGGTTCCTGTAAATTTTTCCGATGCGAACATCCGGGAGATTTAATCGGTATTTGCGAAAATGAAAATTTAAGAAAGGAAATAAAATAAAATGAAAAAACTTTTCAACAAAACACTTTCTATACTTTTAACAATGGCGATAGTTTTATCGTTGTTTGCAGGAATGGGTACGGTTGCTTTTGCGGCATCTAACCCGAATTTCAGCAAGGTGGCAGATGCTCCCACACTTGATGGTTGGAGGGAGTTTTTCGGTACCAACTTCACCTCCTCTGAAAATGCAGGTGGCGTATGGACTGATAAATCAGTATTTGCCGATAATAACTATTTTACAGGGCTTACCGATGCTTATAACCGTCCCATAGTTCCCGAAGTGGCAGACGATAGTTTTTTGGTTGCCCTTTCGGCTATTGCTTCTAATAAATCTATTGTTGGCTATTCACATATTCCAACCGATACAGTTCTCGTTCTTGATATTTCGGGCTCTATGGGACCGAGCACTTGGGGCTCTAATAACAATAATGCGGTAAGCGACCTTGTTCTCGCCGCTAATGCCGCTATGACACGGCTTTTAGACCTTAATAGAAATAACCGCGTTGGTATTGTTCTTTATTCGGCAGCGTATGATGAAGGCAATAATTTCCACTATACCACCCTTCTTCCTATAGACCGTTATGAAGCAACAGGTACTGTTACCTATAACGGAGGCACCCGATGGGACACAAGTGATGATGTGACCGTAGGTAAGTTCCTCGAAACCAATGCTAATAACAATCACAACGGAAATGAAGTTTCTATTGCTTCGGGCGTTAGCACTGAAGACGGAAATGTATCAACAAGAACAGTTGATGTAGTAGGCGGTACCTTTATTCAGGGCGGTTTACAGGCGGCTGCCGACCTCTTTAAAGCAAAATCTGCCGCTGATGATACCATCATAAAGGGTGACGGTTTCCAGAGCGGAACACAGCGTAAGCCAGTTATGGTGCTTATGAGTGACGGCGCTCCCACCTATGCTACTACAAATTATACAAATGCTACAAGCACTAACAGAGGTAACGGTCAATCTTCAAATGAAACATATGCTTTCTTAACCCAACTTACCGCGGCCTATGTTAAAAATCAGATTAGCGGCTACTATAATGATAGCGAAGCCCTTTTCTATACTCTTGGCCTTGGCGTTGGCAATAGCTCTGTTGCACAGAGTGTACTCAATCCTTCTAATTCTACAAATAATATTAAAGGTTTTTGGGAAGATTATCTTGCTGCCACCAATAATGCAACGGTTGAAATAACCGATGGTACTTCGGTTATTAAGGATGCTGATATAACCGATTTCAATTATAGCAATCTCTATTCCGATGCAGATACAGGCGCACAACTTTTCGCGGCCTTTGATGAAATCGTAAATCAGATAATTCTTCAGTCACTTTATAGACCTACTTTAGTCGAAAATAACAACGCACATATGGAAGGCTATATAGAATTCATCGATGACATCGGTGATTATATGAAGATAGAAGAAATTGAGGGTATCTGGATAGGCGATAAGCTTTTTACAGGTGAAAAGCTGAGCGAAAACTTTAGAGAAGGCGGTGGCGCTCTTGGTACCGTTGAAAACCCCAACGCTCTCGGTGATAATCTTATCTGGGCGGTTAAAGAACGCCTTGGTATCGAAAGCACTGCAGAAGCTCAGACCTTAGTTGGCCTTGCCTATGATGCAGGTCAGTTAAAATACGGTACAAATGGCGAATTCTCCAACTTCATCGGTTGGTATGCTGATAAAGACGGAAAATATATCGGTTTCTGGAATGAAAGTCATACCTATGCCGATATTCCCGATAATGCTAAATATGTTAACAAATCTTACGGTATGCTCGGTGAAATTGCCAATGGATATAACGAAAGTGACCTTATGTATGTGTCGATTCAGGTGCATACCGAAATCGTGCCGCAGGATAGATTTAATTTAGCTGATAATGATACTATTATGGCAGGTCGCGCTCAGTTAATCTTCCGTGTTCCCGCATCCCTTATTCCCGTTGTAACCTATGATGTTTCTCTTGAAGGAACGGGTTATGATAATGCAAGAAATATCGAAATGACCGTTACTGATGCGGAACCTATAAGATTGCTCTTTGAGGTAGGTCTCAGAGATGATGTAAACGAGTATAATATAGAAGCTGTTCTCGGCAATAATAACCGCGCGGCAGACGGCAAGTATGTTTTCTATACTAACCAGTGGAGTGTAGAGCAGTTTGAAATGGAAACCGATAACGATAATTCAAACTATATTCATCCCACCGATTCTATAAACACCTTATCATACTTTGAGCCAAACTATGAAAACGAGCGTTACTATTATACCGAGCCCACTCCCGTATATATTAAAAACGGAAGTGCCTATGCTAAATATTCATCGGACACCAAACCCACCAAAAACGACGGAAATGAATATTATCGTCAGATAAATGTATTTGAACTTACAGGCGTAGGCAATAATGCAACCCTCATAAAGAAATATGAAAGAATATCCGATATAGCTCTCGAAAGGGTAGAAAAAAGCGATGTAAACGGCGGATGGAATATCCAAAAAGAAACTATTCACCGCGTTTATGATGAAATTGAAACCCCGAAAGCAGTTGGCGCTAACGCCACGGAAACCCTCGCATATTCATATTTCCCCACCGTAGAGCACATTGAAGGCACCCACTATTATGCCGATGCCATTCTCGGCAATAACGGTAAACTCACAGTAACTCCCGCAACCGGAATTGCTATCACCAAAAATATTGATGAAACCTTGGCTGGTGTTACCCACGCCTTTGAATTCAGCGTAGATATCGGCGATAGCGCCGCAACCTATCAGGTTGTTCGCAAGGGCGCCGACGGTATGTATAATGCGGCTACCGAGACCATCACCCTTGATGGTAGCGGCGTTGGTAAAATCACGATAAACGCAGGGGAAACCGTTCTTATTGTCGGTCTTCCCGCAGGTGTTTCATATAAGGTTGAAGAAATTATCCCTGCAGGCGCCGATTATGTAGAGGCGATGATCGTTGATGATGAAGGTATTGTAGAACTTCATAAATTAAACCGTGTTGAATTTGTTAATACTCTCCGTCAGAACGGCAGTTTGGTAATCAGCAAACAGATTACCCACCCATTTACTACCGCGCCCGATAGCATCAATAATCATATATTCAAATTTGATGTTATATTAGATGATGGCGGCGCTGCATATCCCGATACAGTTGTTGAAGCGTATTATTCCAACGATACGGATAATAAGTTTAATATTCCCGTTGTTAACAATGTTTTGAGCAATATTGAGCTTAAAGGAAATCAGTCCATCGTTATTGCGGTTAAATCGGGTTGGAATGCGGTAGTTACAGAGGATGCAGGCGCAATGCCTGAGGGCTTTGCCTTGAGTGACGTCCGCGTGCTTAATGATATAACCGAGGTTAGCACCACTCAAAATGTGGTTTATGTTTTCACAAATAACTACGCTCCTGCAGAGGTTTCTCCAAATGTTACCATAAATGCATCAAAGAACTTCACAGGCAGACCTTGGAATAACGATAACTTTACCTTCGTTCTTTATCGCTATGATCCTCATACTGCAAGTCAGATAGAAATCGCTCGCGAAACCATCAATCAGAACGGCGATTTCGGAAGTGTTCTTACTGCGGCTCTTAAAAATGAGAAATATACGCATGTAGGCACCTATCAGTATAGCATTAAAGAAATCGTTCCCACCGAATTAAAGGGTATAACATTTGACAGTGTTTCGAGAGATTTCCATATCATCGTTACCGATAACGATACCGATGGAAAACTTGAAATAGGCGGCGTTGAGAATTTAAATCTCACTTCTGTAACCTCGGTGGCAAGCGGATTTGTTGTTACTGCAAATCAGTTTGTAAATACCTATAAAGCAGATGGCATTGCCGAAATCATCTTTGAAATTAATAAGAAGGTTTCAAGCAGCGGTAATGGCAATTACGGCCCCGAAGGTTTTGAATTCGGTCTTTATGATAAGCAAGGCAACCTTGTAAGTCCTCTTTATAGCACCAATGCAGAAGGCAAAGCGCAGTTCACCTTCACTTATAATGCCGATAATGTAAGTTATAATAACGATAAGGTTATCGAATATATCATTAAAGAAACCGATACCCAAATTCCCGGTATGACCTATGCTGCTGATATTCCCGTTAAGGTAAGTGTAAAGGATAATCTTGATGGAACAATAAGCGCGTCTGCAGATATAGGTAACGCTAATAATGATATAGTTACCGTAGATGTTACTAACTACTATAACCCCGATAATACCGAAACTTCAGTTACCGTTGATATTGAAAAAACGGTTGAAAACAAGGGAACTCTTATTTTAGGACCCGAAGGTTTTGAATTTGTGTTAAAGGGTAAAAACGGCGAGCAAACAGAGAAAACCGATAAAGACGGAAAAGCGCAGTTCACGCTTAATTACGATAGCGCCGATATAGGCGAGACCTATACCTATACTTTATCGGAGGTTAAGGGTGACCTTGAGGATATGGAATATAGCAAAAAGGAATATGAAATATCCGTACAAATTTCTCTTAATGCCGAAAACAAGGTAGTTGCGAATGTTTTATTTGAAGGCGAAGATTATACAGATAGGGATATTGTAGCCGAGTTTACCAATACTAATAAGGCAAATATCCCCGTAGAGCCAACCCCTGAACCTACTCCCGCACCTACTCCCACTCCCGCTCCCGAAGTAACCTCACCTCAAACGGGTTACAACAGAAATATCGGGCTCTTGCTTGGAGTACTCTTCGTAAGCGGCGGTTTGGCGGTTTACACTACCTTAAAACTTAATAAAAAAGAAACAGAAGAATAACTACCTCTCTATAGCCCGAATGTCTATTATTAGGCATTCGGGCGAATTTTTGCGAAATAAGGGTATAATATATTATAATATATAAAAACATAAGTTTGTTATAAAATAGTCAATAGTTGACTTTTGAACTTAAAAAAGGTATATTATAAAATGGTAACATATGTATATTTATACTACTTTGAAAGGTAGGTTTTTTCATGGCATTTTCTCTTCACGGGGTGCATCTGCCCCATAGAAAAAATACCGCTGATATGAAGCCCGTTGTTATGACTAATGTGGAGCGCGTAAGTATACCTATGGGTATGCATATAGGCGCCCCCGCATTACCCGTAGTCAAGGTAGGGGACCACGTGGATAAAGGTACCCTTATCGGCGAACAGAACGGCTTTATTTCTTCACCCGTATATTCAAGTGTTTCGGGTACCGTTAAGGAGATTTCCGATAAAGTGGGCTCTGATGGCAAAAAGATTCCCGTAATCGTTATTGAGTCGGATGGCGAAAATACGGTTGATAAAGGCATAGCTCCTCCTGTTATTAATAGTAGGGACGACCTTATTGAAGCAATTAAGAAAAGCGGCATAGTAGGTCTTGGCGGTGCAGGTTTCCCGACCTTTGTGAAACTCGCGTCTGAGCCTGAAAAAATCGAGGAACTTATAATAAACGGCGCCGAGTGTGAGCCCTATATTACGAGCGACTCTTATACTATGACCGATAGAGCCGATGATATGGCCTTTGCTTTGGAGTTTTTCAAAAGATACCTTGGCATTAAGAAGGTTATTATCGGTATAGAAAATAATAAGAAGAACGCCATTGCCGAAATGAAGAAAATGGCAAGCGCCAATGAGGGCGTAAGTGTTAAGGTCCTTTCTTCTGTTTATCCCCAAGGCGGCGAAAAAGTATTGGTTTATCACCTGACGGGTAAGGTTATCCCTACAGGTAAATTACCTTTGAATGTTGGCTCTATTGTTATTAACTGTACTACTTTAGCCGTTATCGGCGAATATCTTAAAACGGGTATGCCGCTTTTGGAAAAGTGCATTACGGTTGACGGTAGCGCAGTAGCAGAGCCAAAAAATGTTATAGTTCCCATAGGCGCTATGATGGCCGATGTGTTTGCATTTGCAGGCGGCTTTAAAAGTGAACCCATAAAGGTGCTTTACGGCGGTCCTATGATGGGTGTTTCGGTTTTAGACCTTGATGCGCCCATCCTTAAAAACACCAATGCTATTTTGGCCTTTAATGAAAAAGACGGTAAAATGGCAAAGGAAACCTCTTGTATCCGTTGCGGCTCTTGTTATAATATCTGTCCCTTCGGCATTAGCCCCGTAGGCATTGAAAAGGCATATAAAACTGCCGATGCCGTAGGCATTAAAGAGGCGGGAGCATTGGCTTGTATGGAATGCGGTTGTTGCGCATATGTTTGCCCCGCTCATAGACCTTTAGTTCAGACAAATAAACTTGCAAAGCAGTTCTTGAAAGAATCTCGCAGTGAAGAAAAAGCAAAGGAGGATAAAAAATAATGGATTCAAAACTTCATATTTCGGTTTCTCCTCATATTCATACCAATAGAACTACAAGCGGAATAATGCTCGATGTTCTCATAGCATTAGCCCCCGCCACTATAGCGGCAGTTGTTTTCTTTGGACTTCCTGCTTTATGGCTTATTATTGCTTGTGTTGCGACTTCGGTTTTGAGCGAAGCGTTATTCTATCTTATTTTAAAGAAAGAAATGCCCATCGGTGACCTTTCTGCCGCCGTAACGGGACTTCTTTTGGCCCTTAATCTTTCTGCCAATATTCCCATCTGGCAAGGGGTTTTGGGCTCGGTTTTTGCAATAATTATCGTTAAATGTTTCTTTGGCGGTATAGGTTGCAATGTGGTTAACCCCGCCATTACGGGAAGAGTATTTATGCTTATTGCCTTTGGAACAATGGCTAAATCTGCCTTCCCCCTTGATAGCGTTTCTACGGCAACACCCCTTGTTGCCATTGCGGAAGGCAATGCCCCTAAACTTATTGATTTATTTATCGGAAATGTTGGCGGATGCATCGGTGAAACAAGTAAACTTGCCCTTTTGCTTGGCTTTGTTTATCTTCTTGTAAGAAGGGTTGTCAGCTGGCATACTCCCGTAGTTTATATCGCTACGGTTTTCGCTATGTCCTTGGCAATTTGCGGCGATTTTATGACCGCTCTTGCATATACTCTTTCGGGCGGACTCTTTATCGGCGCTATATTTATGGCGACCGATTATGTAACAAGCCCCTCAACCCCTTGGGGTAAGGTTATATTCGCCTTGGGAGCCGGTGTAATAACCGTGCTTATCCGTTTCTACGGAAACTACCCCGAAGGCGTATCCTTTGCAATTTTGCTTATGAATATACTTAATCCCTTCATCGAGAGGTGGACACGCAGAAAGGTGTTTGGAGGGATAGATAATGAGTAAATATTTAAAAAGCATAGTTGTTTTGACTGCGATTTGCAGTGTTATGGCAATACTCCTTTCGGTAACAAACTTTGTTACCGCCCCCATCATTAAGCAAAACGAAAATGCCGCCTCTAATAGAGCGCTTTTGGAGGTTATGCCCGAGGGTAAGGAATTTACCCTTGTGGATATAAGCGAATTTGAACTTCCCGAAACCGTTACCGAAGTTTATTCGGAAAGCGGCGGCGGATATGTTGTTAAACTTTCCACGTCGGGATATAATACAGGTCTTGTTATTATGTGCGGAATAGACAGTAGCGGTGCGGTTACGGGCGCTACCTGTCTTGGAAGCAACGAAACTTTAGGTGAAGAAAAAACCTACGGACAAAAAACCGTAGGCAAAACCCTTGAGGATATAGATGCTCTTGATACCGTAGCAGGTGTTACAAGAACAACCGCGGCTTATAAAAATGCCGTTAAGGATGCCCTTAATACTGCCGTTATTTTAGGTGGCGGCTCCGTAGATTTAAGAAGTGAAGAAGAAATCCTTAAGGATAATCTTTCTGCCGCTCTCCACGCCGCAGACGGCGAGTTCACTCCTTGGTTTATGGTTGAAGAATTAGAGGGCGTAGCCAGAGTTTATAAAGCCAATAACAATAGCGGTATGGTTATAGTGTATAACGGTAATTTCTATGGTGTTGACAGTACGGGAGCCGTTCTCGGTGAAGCGGATGAAGCCACCAAAAATATAATTTCGGGCTATGCCGCTAAAATCAAAGCATCAAAGGTTTCACCCTTCAGTGCAGGAAAAGAACTTCCCGCCGCCATACTGAAAACCGAAAAAACCGTAAGCGGTAATTATGTCTTTGAAGTTAAGGCATCGGGATTCGGTATCAATGGCGATACCTACTATAACCCCTCGGGAGAGCCCATTATAATTCGTGTTTCTTTGACAAAAGGCGGTAAGATTATCTCTTGTGAAACCCTTTCTCAGAAGGAAAGCGAAGGTTATGGTTCACAGTGCGCAGAACCCAAGTTCTACACCCAGTTTAACGGAAAAGACCAAACTAACTATAAAGAGATTGATGCCATCGGCGGCGCTACTATTACCACCAACGGTTATATTACTGCCGTAGGCAGAGCCATTGAATCGGTTAATATTCTTGAAGGGAGGGCGCAATAATGAATAAGAATAGCAATATGTCGGTTTTATTAAAGGGCCTTCTCGTTGAGAATCCTGTGTTTGTGTTGGTGCTTGGCACTTGTCCGACATTGGCAACCACCCAAACTGTTATAGGCGCTATCGCTATGGGCCTTGCGGCTATGGCGGTGCTTATCTGCTCAAATGTGGTTATATCTTTACTTCGCAAGATTATTCCCGATACAGTAAGAATTCCTTGCTATATCGTAATTATTGCAGGTTTCGTAACCATCGTTCAGATGTTTATGCACGCATATCTCCCCGAACTTTACGAACTTTTGGGAGTTTATCTCGCCCTTATTACCGTTAACTGCATCATCTTAGGGAGAGCCGAAATGTTTGCAAGCAAAAATTCCGTAGGCCGTTCCGCCCTTGATGGAATCGGTATGGGCGCGGGCTTTACATTGGCTTTACTTGCTATGGCTACCGTGCGCGAAGTTTTCGGCGCAGGTTCTTTTGCGGGAATTATGATTCCTTTCTTAAAGGACCATACTATCGATATTTTAACCAAGGCCCCCGGCGGACTCTTGGTTTACGGACTTCTTATTTTCGCAGTAACCGTTTTAACACAGGGCAGAGCGCCCAAGAAAAAACATTTCGGTTGCGAAGGTTGTCCTTCGGCGGCTAACTGCTCCGCTTGTATAGGAAAGGAGGAGTGCTAAAATGGAAGCAAAACTACTAATTAGCATCCTTCTCGGGAGCGTACTCGTTAATAACTATGTTTTAAGTCAGTTTTTAGGAATCTGCCCCTTCCTTGGCGTTTCTAAAAAACTCAATCAGGCAACGGGTATGGGTATTGCGGTTATCTTCGTTATGCTTGTGGCTACCGCGGTTACCTGGCCTATTCAGAAATTTATTCTCGATAAAACGGGACTTGAGTATATGCAAACCATCATCTTCATTTTGGTTATTGCGGCACTAGTTCAGTTTACCGAAATCGTTCTTAAAAAATGCATCCCCACTCTCCATAAGAGTTTGGGCGTGTATCTGCCTCTTATAACTACTAACTGCGCGGTTTTGGGAGTTACCATCAATAATATCAATGATGGTTATACCTTCGTTCAGTCAATAGTTAGTTCTCTTGGATGCGGACTCGGTTTCCTTTTAGCAATGGTATTGTTTTCAGGTGTTCGTTCCCGCATTGATGAAACCAAAATTCCCAAGTTTTTAAGGGGACTTCCCGTAACGCTTATTGCCGCATCCTTTATGTCTATGGCATTTTTCGGATTTGCGGGAATAGTAGAAAATCTTATAAAGTGAGGAGAAAACTATGAATGAAATTTTATTAGCATTTATCGTAGTTGCATCCGTGGCCTTAATAGCGGGTATTCTTCTCACACTTGCCTCTCATTTTTTCCACGTTGATGAAGATGAAAAGGTTAAGAAACTTCGTGAATGTCTGCCCGGCGTTAACTGTGGCGCTTGCGGATATACGGGTTGCGATGACTATGCTGCCGCTTTGGCAGGGGGCAATGTAAAAACAAACCTCTGTATCCCCGGCGCCGATGCGGTTGCCGCCGATATTGCGGAGGTTTTGGGTGTTAAGGCCGAAGATGTTATTGAACAGGTTGCGGTTGTTCATTGCAACGGAACTTGTGAAGCCACATCGAAAAAAGCCATATATGAAGGTGTTGATTCTTGTCGCGCCGCATCTATGATTTTCGGCGGTCCCGATGCTTGTAATTACGGATGCCTCGGTTGCGGTGACTGCGCAAGTGTTTGTCCCGTGGAGGCAATATGTCTTATGGATGGCATCGCCCGTATCGACAGAAGAATTTGTATCGGTTGCGGACTTTGTGTTAAAACCTGCCCTAAATCCATTATAACCTTGGTTCCCGATATTAAAACCGTCGCAAATCTTTGCAGCAATAGGGATAAGGGCGCAGTTGCCAGAAAGGTCTGCACCAATGCTTGTATCGCTTGTAAAAAGTGCGAAAGAGAATGCCCCACAGGCGCCATCAAGGTAGTTGATAACCTTGCGGTTATTGATTATGATAAGTGTGTTGATTGTGGAGCGTGTGTGGCAGGTTGTCCTACCCACTGTCTTCAAAGATTATGATGAATAATAAAAATAATACGGCGCCGCAAAAACGGCGCCGCAATGATATATTGCTTATAGTCGGTATTTTATCGGCGATTTTAATCTTTGCATTGACATATTTTTTAACTCGCAAAGATGGTGCGTACGTATGCGTATTGAGAGGTAATGAGGAAATAGGCCGTTATTCTCTTGCGGACAATATGGAAATCCCCTTGAAAGAAGGGGAGAAGGTTACCAATATTTTGGTAATAGAAGAAGGAAAAGCATATATGAAAAGCGCCGTTTGTCCCGATAAAATCTGCGTCAGACACCGCCCCATAAATAAATCGGGGCAAACCATAGTTTGTCTGCCCGAAAAGGTGACGGTAAAAATTATTGCAGAAGGCACGGGCAAGGTACCCGATACGGTGGCGTAATATGAAAATTAATATTAAAACCCTCTGTTTTTTAGGACTCTTCACCGCTCTTGCCATGGTTCTTTCCTATGTGGAGGCGGTGCTTCCGCCCATATGGTCGGCGGTTCCGGGTATTAAAATCGGCCTTCCTAACATAATAATAATTTTCCTCTTATATAGATTTTCTTTCAAACACGCGGCGGCGGTTTCCCTTGTGAGAATATTGCTTTCCGCCCTGCTTTTCGGCAACGCAATGACACTTCTTTATAGTTTTGCGGGAGCCCTTTTAAGCATAATTATAATGTGGATTTTAAAGAAAACGGAACGCTTTTCTATGGTTGGTGTAAGTGTCGCAGGCGGAGTTTGCCATAACCTTGGACAAATACTCGTAGCGATGCTGGTTTTATCAACGGCAGAAATAGGTTATTATATGATAGTTCTTGCCGTTACGGGCACTGTTGCGGGAATTTTAGTGGGTATTTTAGGGTCGCTTTTAATCAAATATATGAAAAAGGTTAAAATGTAGGTATTTATATTGACTAATTGGCCAAAATATGTATAATCAAAATTAGCAAATACAAATATTTTCAGAGGAGTATTTTAAAATGAAAAAAGTATTAAGCATTGTTTTAACAATTCTTATGGTTGCCTCTCTGTTTGCACTTGCAGGTTGCGGCGCCAAAGAGCTTAAATTCGGTCTTGGCGTTGCCGCTAAATACGGCAAATCCACTTCTGCCGATGGCGAAACCAATGGCAGCACTGAAGTTGTAGCCACCGTAGCCGCTGTTTTACTTGATGAAAACGGCAAAATCGTTAAATGCGTTATTGATGAAGCGCAAAATGTTGCCGCCTATACTTCCGAAGGCAAAGCGGTTGCAAATGCTGAATTCAAAACCAAAGGCGAAAAGGGCAAGGAATACGGTATGTCCGCTTACGGCACCGATCTTAATAAGGATGGCGTCGTAAAAGAATGGTTTGAGCAGGTTGAAATTTTCGTGTCCAACGTTGAAGGCAAAACTATTGATGAAGTTAAAGCGTTGGTTGTTGACGGTTATGCCAATAAAGATATCCAAACCGCAGGTTGCACTATGGCAGTTGCACCCTATGTAACCGCTCTTGAAAAGGCAGTTGCAAACGCAAAAGAATCTGCAGCTACTAAGGATGATAGTTTAAAACTCGGAATCGTTTCTTCCGAAAGCGCATCCGATGCCGATGGGGATAAAGCGGGTAAAACCGAACTTAATACCACTGCTACCGCCGCAGTTTTGGGCAAAGATGGTAAGGTTAAGGTTGCCGCTACCGATGCTGTTTCCGTAAAGATTGGCTTTGATACCAAGGGTGTAACCGATGTTGATACAAGCAAAGGCATCACCACTAAGGGTGAACTCGGCGAAAACTATGGTATGTCAGCTTATGGTACCGACCTTAATAAAGATGGCGTTGTTAAAGAGTGGAACGAGCAAGCAGCAGCTTTCGATGCCGCTTTGGCAGGTAAGAGCGCCGATGAAATAGCGGGTCTTGAAAAGAACGGTTACGGTTCTGATGACCTTCAGACCGCAGGTTGCACCATTGCAGTTACTGATATGGTTAAAGCCGCAGTTAAGGCCGCTACTGTAAAATAAAAATTTTAAAAATCAGTAGGGGTGTTCAAAAAACGCCCCTACTTTTTTAGTGTAAATGCAGGAGAAAGTATGAAACGCTTTATTGCTTTTGCAACCCTTTTATTACTTTTGTTTTCAATGGCGGGTTGCAAAAATAAGGGAAAACTTAAATTCACCGAATATTCCTTTGATTATTTTGATACTGCAACTACTATTGTGGGCTACGAAAAAACCGAAGCCGAATTTGATGTGGTTTGCGAAGAAATCAAGGGTTTAATGCAGAAATATCACCAACTTTATAATATTTATAACCGCTATGAAGGGGTTAATAATCTTTGCGTAGTCAATGATACAGTCGATGGCGTACATAAAGAGGTTAAGGTGGATAAAGAGATAATCGACCTTTTGCTCTTTTCAAAGGAAATGTATGACCTATCAAACGGTAGGGTAAATGTGGCTATGGGCAGTGTCCTATCAATTTGGCACGATTATAGAACGGAAGGTATAAATAGTCCCGAAAAGGCGAATATTCCATATTTCCAAGAGTTGAAATTCGCCTCGGAACATACGGATATAGAAAAGATTATAATAAACGAAGAAAATTCAACAGTGTTTTTATCCGACCCCGAAATGTCCTTGGATGTGGGCGCCGTAGCTAAAGGTTATGCCGTTGAGCAGATAGCTCTTTATTTGGAAGCAAAAGGCAAAACAGGGTATCTTCTCAATGTGGGCGGAAATGTTAGGACCATAGGAGCAAAACCTGACTTGGAAGGTTGGTCGGTTGGAATAGAAAATCCCGAAAGGGAAGATGCGGATGCCTATATAGAGTATCTTAAAATTTCCGATAAAAGCATTGTCACCAGCGGAAATTATCAAAGATATTATATTGTTGACGGTAAAAATTATCATCACATTATAAATCCCGATACCTTGATGCCGGGAACGGATTTCCGTTCGGTTTCGGTTTTGTGTAAAGATTCGGGCAAGGCGGATGCTCTTTCTACCGCGCTTTTCAATATGTCGCTTGAGGATGGTAAAAAATTGGTTAGCGAAATTAAGGGCGTTGAAGCCCTGTGGGTTGCGCCCAGTGGTGAAAAATACTATTCAGAAAATTTTAAAGATTATACCTATTAAAAAAATAACCCCGAGGTTTAACCTCGGGGTTCGGTTTTTTATCGCTTAAGCGCCTTTTCAATAGATGGGAAAAGGGGAGAAGTTCCAAAAAATTTATCAATAAGTTTTCCCATAAGTGCAATAAGCGGAGCGTTTAAAAAGGTGGTAATAACGGTGCCGGGACCAATACTGTGAAAATCGCTGTAAAGTATTGTGGACCAGTCGAATGTTTTAGCGTCGCCAAAAAGAGCGAAGGCCAGAATGAGCGATACTGCCAACATTGAATAGTCATAGATAAATTTAACTTTATTGATGTTAAACTTGAATTTTTCGGTGATTTCTGCAACGAAAAGTTCGCATACTTGAAGCGGTAAATATGTGCGGAAGAAACAAGCAACGCCAAAGGCAACTATAATATCTCCCAATATGAGCATTGCAAATTGCAACCATACGGCATCGAAATTAATGGGCCCTAAAAGCCAGACGAATAAATTTATGGTGTATCCGTAAATCACCGAAACAAAGAAGGTGAGAAGATATCGCCAATTGAATTTGCGGACAATTATGCATAAAATTATCAACTTAATGCCTTGTATCAAATATTCGGCAACGCCGGTGCTTATAAAAGGAATTCGCTCCGAAACAATAAACGCGGGAGCGGCAACCATAGAAACACCCAACCCTGCCTTGTCGCAAAGCACAAC
>JAZNFF010000069.1:0-27698 GCA_045588995.1 Acutalibacteraceae bacterium | reverse complement strand
TAACAATTCAAAAAACGGATACGCATATAAAATTAAGAATATTATTAGTATGAAAACTAATGAAAATATTACCAATAAGGAAATCGCCAAGGAGCTTAATATAAGCGTAAGAACAGCTGAAACAAGCTTTAAATCCTGCTTTGGAATAACTATACATAGATATATGATTGAGCAAAAAATTAACCACGCTAAATTTTGTCTTGAATATTATCCCGATATGAAGATTATACAAATCGCAATGGATTTGGGATTTTATGATGAATATCATTTCAGCCGACAGTTTAAGAAAGAAACCGGATATTCACCAAAACATTACCGCGATTATATCAAAAGCATAAAGAATAGACCGTAAAGTTAATTTTCGCATGGTTGCCTTTCAAAGAAACAAAAAAGAACCCATCTTTTCAGATGGATTCTTTTTTCTTTGGTGGAGTATACCGCACAGCACCCGAACTCATGTCACGTGGTACAAACTTTAACTTTGCACGGATTTGGGCGGATGGGGTGTGGCAGCTTGCCACTGATGGAGCCGGGGAGAGTATTCCGGCGCAACGCGCCTATCGCCGAGCATACGCTCGTTGCCTACGTCGGCGAAAAACGTTCACTGAACGCTTTTCTTCCGCTTCGCTCCCTCCTTGTTCGACTCTCCCTTCCAGATATAGAAACAAAAAGAACCCACCGATAAGGTGAGTTCTTTTTATTTGGTGGAGCCGGGGAGAGTCGAACTCCCGTCCAAAAAGCGATTCCTTTCGGCATCTCCGAGCGCAGACACATCTTTAAAATTCCCTCATATTACCGTCAAGCGTCGGACTGTAATACTCGGTAGCCCTTTATCCGTGATTTTGAGTAGGGCTCCTCAAAATTCACGTTCACCGCTAAATGACGCCCTTGCTAAGCCGCGGTATTCTTAGTTCGGACGGCCACCTAATTAGGCAGCAAGTGCAACTGAATTGTTGTCAGTTAATTTTAAAATACGGATTTTATAGCGGTTCCGCACCGCTGCTCGCTTCCAAAAGTTCACACTCCCTGTCGAAACCTTTACGGCCCCGTGTTTTAAATTATAGGTAAGAGTGAATAGGTAGGGACAGGCGTCCTCGACTGTCCGTTATCTGTTTTGCTCTTTAAGTGCTCTGTCAATAGCGCGGTTAGCATCGCGTTTGGCGGCAACGGCGCGTTTATCGTGGAGTTGCTTACCTTTACAAAGTCCTAACTGTACCTTAACCCTTGAGCCCTTGAAATAAAGGGATAGGGGAATAAGGGTAAGCCCATCTTGCTTGACTTGACCGAGAAGCCGCATTATTTCGCGCTTGTGCATAAGCAACTTGCGGTCGCGTTTGGGGTCTCTATTAAATATATTGCCATACTCATAGGGGCTTATGTGCATCTGCTTGATAAAAAGCTCACCGTTTGAAACATTGCACCAAGCTTCCTTGAGATTAACACCGCCTTGGCGAATTGATTTAACCTCGGTGCCGCAAAGAGAAATACCGGCTTCGAAACTTTCGATAACAAAATATTCGTGAAACGCTTTTTTATTCGTAGTAATGGTTTTAGTATTTTCCACCGCTATCCCTCCTTATTAAAATTTAGGCAAGTTAGAGTATATCATACCTTTTTAGAAAGGTCAAGAAATCCTTGTCGAAATAAAGCGCCGCACAAATTGTGCGGCGCAGTTTATATTAGATTAAAAACGCATCGTGGATGGCTTGCTGCGCCTTTTCTGCGTGTTTCTTTTCAATAAGTACAGAAACCTTGATTTCGCTTGTAGAAATCATCTGAATATTGATTCCTGCATCAAAA
This sequence comes from Acutalibacteraceae bacterium, assembly GCA_045588995.1. Classification (GTDB taxonomy): domain Bacteria; phylum Bacillota; class Clostridia; order Oscillospirales; family Acutalibacteraceae; genus UBA737. Next base: position 25,898 of record JAZNFF010000069.1, on the reverse strand, counting down.
AGGGCTTCGAACATCTTGGAAGCAACACCGGGATGGCTTTCCATACCTGCGCCAACTATGGATACCTTGGCAATATTATTATCAAAAGTTAGTTTATTATAATTGAAAATGTCTTTATTGCTTTCAAGAGCTTCAATGGCTTCATCGTGCATATTATCGGCTACGGTGAAGGTAATATCCTTTGTGCCGTCGCGGCCAACAGACTGAAGAATGATATCAACATTGATTTTTTTCTGAGCAAGAATATTGAAGAGTTTGAAAGCAACGCCGGGAGTGTCCTTAAGACCTACTACCGAGATGCTGGTTACATTACAGTCAGAGGCAACGCCTTTAATTAAAGTTTTTTCCATTTTTACCTTCTCCTTTACAATCGTACCGGGTTTGTTTTCAAGACTTGAAAGAACTTCAAGTTCCACATTATATTTTTTAGCCATTTCAACCGATCGGTTATTAAGTACCTGAGCTCCCAAATTTGCAAGTTCAAGCATTTCATCATAAGTAATTTCATCGATTTTCTTGGCGGTTTTAACTTTGCGGGGATCGGTAGTATAAACACCGTCAACATCGGTATAAATCTGACAACGATCGGCCTTCAAAGCGGCGGCAATAGCAACGGCGCTTGTGTCGGAACCGCCGCGGCCGAGGGTGGTTATATCATCATATTTATTAAGACCTTGGAAACCTGCAACGATGATAATGTTTTTCTTGGAAAGTTCAGCTCTGAGGCGTTCGCTTTCAATGCGCTTGATTCTTGCAATTCCGTGATTAGAATCGGTTACAAAACCTGCCTGCCAACCGAGAAGGGAAGTAACGGGGCAACCGAGTTTTTCAATAGCTATAGCAAGTAATGCAATGGAAATCTGCTCACCGGCAGAGAGAAGCATATCCATCTCTCGTTTTGAAGCGCGACCGGGGTTAATCTCGTTTGCTTTGGCAATAAGGTCGTCGGTTGTATCGCCCTGAGCGGAAACAACAACGATAACTTCGTTTCCTTTTTTATATTCTTCGGTGATTATATTTGCAACGTTAAAAACGCGCTCGGCATTGGCTACCGATGAGCCGCCGAATTTTTTAACTATAAGTGCCATCCTAAAACCTCCTGTTAAAATAGGGTGTGCATAACCTTAATGCTATCGGCATTAAGAGAATTTATTTTTTTATTCAGTTCGCTTTCATAATCCTCGTTGGTTATAAATGCGATTTCCCCTGCATATTCATTTTTAATGCTACTTTCGGTATCGCCGAACAACTCATCAAAACTATTGCAAAGCTTTTTAAAATCAGCGGATTTAGCATAAACATAAAGTTTAACTTTGCGGTCGGGCGAAATAACATAATCATCATCGCCTTCTTCCCAAAAAAGATATTTTCTGGCATTGATATGTTTGGCGCAGTCAAGCATATCGGCAACTACGGCGCTTGCGGTGGGCAGTTTGCCGGCGCCTTTGCCGTAAAACATAACATCTCCCGTAGCATCACCGTTTACCGTAATGGCATTAAAAACTCCGTTAACTCCCGAAAGGATATTTTCGCGGCTAACAAGCGTAGGGCGCACATTAGCGGTAATTTTTCCGTCCGCCAGTGCTTCTGCAGAACCGATAAGTTTAATAACGAAACCAAAATTATCCGCATATTCAACATCGGTAAGTGTGATTTCCGTAATTCCGCGGGTTTCTACTTGATTTGGATAAACATGCTTGCCGAATGCAAGGGAAGCGAGGATACAGATTTTTCTGCAGGCATCGTGACCTTCAATATCTGCGGCAGGATTTTTTTCGGCAAAGCCATTGTCTTGGGCAAGTTTCAATGCCGTATCAAAATCCATATTATCCACTATCATCTTATTTAAAATGTAGTTAGTTGTTCCGTTGAGAATTCCCGTAATCTTATTAATCGAATTTGCCGAGAGGCATTGAGCCATTGGGCGAATTACGGGAATACCGCCGCCAACACTGGCTTCGAAAAGAAAATTAACATTATTATCTTCGGCGATTTTTAAAAGTTCAGCGCCCTTTGCGGCAACCAATTCCTTGTTTGAGGTAACAACGCTTTTACCTGCCAAAAGGCAACCTTTAACAAAATCGTAAGCGGGATTTATGCCGCCCATAACTTCGGCAACGATTTTAACATCGGGGTCGTTTAAGATAACATTAAAATCTTTTATGAACTTGTCCGAATAGGTGAGGCCCTCGAAATCTCTTAAATCAAGGATGTATTTTACTTCAATATCTTCCTTGATTTTTTCTTTCATCAGACCGCTTTTACCGATGAGAATTTCGGCAACACCCGAGCCAACGGTACCGTGACCCATTATTGCGGTATATATCATAATTTTCCTCCTAACCAAAGGGTAAAAGTTTAAACTGGCGAATTATTTTATTATTATACTAAATAACTTATAGAAAATCAATATAAATATTTAACAAAAATGGGGAACAGTAATACTTGAATTATATGAAAATTATGATGGTTTGACGAAGCTGAAAGCGATAAGTTTCGTCAAATCGCATACATTATTAAAAACGGGGGCGATTTTACGGAAATAACAAAAAAACGGGATTTTCTCATTAATACAGGTTTTGCAGTAATTGTCGGCATTATAATTTATGTGGTTTTCAGATTTATGTTGGGGCTTCTATTGCCATTTGTTATCGGCGTAATACTTTCATATCTTATGCAAAATATCGCGAAAAAAATCGGCGATAAATTGAAAATTGATAAAGGTATATGCGCGGCGGTGCTTGTAACTGTAACCTACATTGTAGCAATAAGCGTTTTAGTGTTATTAATATGGGGGATTTTAAATGTAATATCAACTTATATTTCCAATAAAGAAAACATCAATAGCATTACGGTAGTTTTTGAAAAATTGCAGTTGGCCTTGACAAAAATAACCGAGAAATTTCCCGTTGGATTTAATGAAAAAACAAGTCAAATGCTCACAAAAATCGGGGAAAATACTATGAACGAAATCGCAGCATTTACTTCATCGTTGGCGGCCAAAACCGCAAAGGCGATACCTTCATTTTTGTTTAGTTGCATAGTTACGGTTGTAGCAAGTTTTTATATTGCCAAAGATTACGATAAATTGGTGAAATTTTTAAAGGGTATGCTCTCCGAAAATACAACAAAGAATGTATCTGTAATCAAGGAAATACTGGTTGAAAATGTTTTTAAACTCGTTAAGGGTTATCTTCTGATCCTTGTTGTAACCTTTGCGGAATTAACGATAGGATTTTTTGTTATCGGCGTCAAAAACCCCGTTGTTTTAGCATTTTTTATTGCGATTGTTGATATTTTGCCCGTTATTGGCGTAGGAACGGTATTAATTCCTTGGTCGGTTATTGCCTTTATTACGGATAATTTAACGAGGGGAATTTTAGTTTTATTGCTATATGTGATAATCGTTTTGGTACGCAATTTTGTCGAACCTAAAATTATCGGGAAAAAGGTAGGGTTAAATCCGCTTTTTATGCTGGTTTTAATCTTTGTGGGACTTCGGGTTGCAGGAATAGGCGGAATGTTATTACTGCCCATCGTGGTTATTGTCATTTTGAATTTTTATAAAAAACAAATGGTTTTGGAAAGGACAAATATAAAAAATCTGCATAGTATATAGTGTGCACGGGATGCACCGAAACGGAGTGCAGTGAAATGGGCAGTTTTCTGCTTACAACAGGAAGTATAACCTATGCGATTAAGGGAAGAGATTTATTGCGTAAAATGGGCTATAAAGCCAAAATCGAGCGTCGAACGGCAGGAACGGGGAGTAACGGTTGCGGATATAATATTCTCGTGGAAGGGGATATTAAAGCGGCCGAAACCATACTTCGCGATGCCGGTGTTAAAATACTTCAAATAAATAGAATATAAAAATATTACCGCCCTTAACAGTTTCGAAAGTACTGTTAGGGGCGTTTTTATAAACGAGGTGAATTAAATTGATATATTTTGATAATGCGGCCACTACGGGACAAAAGCCGCAAAGGGTTATAAAAGCCGTTAATGATGCGCTTTTGCACCTTTCGGCCAACCCCGGCAGAAGCGGTCATACCATATCCGAAAAAACCGCATCGCGAGTTTATGCAGTAAGAGAAAAAACGGCGGAATTTTTTGGCGCAGCGGGGCCTGAAACCGTTGTTTTCACTGCGAGTTGTACCACCGCCTTAAACTTCGTTATTAAGGGTGTATTAAAGAACGGTGACCACTGCATAATTTCTGATTTGGAGCATAATGCCGTACTGCGACCTCTATATAACTGGGGCGTAAAATACGATATTGCCAATGTATCGCTTTCGGATGATGAAATAACGGTTGAAAATTTCAAAAAACTTATAAAACCCAACACAAAAATGATAATCTGTACGGGCGCCTCTAATGTTATCGGAAAAATTTTACCCATTAGAAAAATAGGTGAATTGTGCCGCGAAAAAGGTATTCTTTTTGCTGTAGATGCGGCTCAGATTTCGGGAGTAATACCGATAGATTTGGCGGAAATGAATATTGACTATTTGTGCGTAGCGGCTCATAAAGGACTATATGCGCCTATGGGAATCGGAATTCTTATAGCACAAAAGCCGATAAAAAACACCATAATTGAGGGGGGAACGGGTACGAACTCTCTTGAGATAATACAACCCGATTATTTGCCCGAAAGATTAGAAAGTGGGACGGTAAATGTGGCGGGAATAATGGGTGTCGGCGCGGGAATTGATTTTGTTAAAGGAATTGGAATTAATAGAATTCATTCAAAGGAAATGCAACTTTTAATGCGGCTAAACAAACAACTTAGAAAAAACGAAAATATTATTTTTTATACTCCGGAATTTGATATGGAAAATTATGTGCCTGTTTTAAGTTTTGATATTAAGGGGCTTACATCGGGAGAAACCGCCGCAGAACTGAATAGGTGCGGAATTGCCGTAAGGGCGGGGCTTCATTGTGCGCCGCTTGCTCACAAAAAAATCGGAACTTTGGAAAACGGAACGGTGCGTATATCACCAAGTTTTTTCAGTACGCCCAAGGAAACCGACTATCTCAATCAACAGATTATGACTATAATCAAAAAATATAATAAATAATTAATATTTACTATTGCAAAAGTATCGTAAAGTGTGCTAAAATAAAGTGGAATATAAAACAGTAAAGGGATGATACGGTTGGGCGCTATTTTTGATGCATTATATACCTTTTGGAATCAAATAGTTTATGCCATATCGAATATCAGGTTTTTCGATATCATCGATATTATTGCGATTGCTTGGATAATTTATAAGGCAATCGGATTTTTGCTTGAAACAAGAGCGGGATTGCTGGTTAAAGGTTTGACTGTGATTTTCGGAACATATCTTTTGGCAAATCTTTTTAAACTTACGGTAGTTAGTTGGCTCCTTTCGGTTATTGTAGATTCTGCACTTGTTGTTATGGCGATAATTTTCCAACCCGAAATTCGCCGTATGCTTGAAAAGGTTGGTCATACAAAACTTATCGGCAGTAAAAAATATGGCGATGAAAGTGAGGCCGTTAGAAACTGTATTGATGTGGTTACGAAAGCCGCCAGCGCAATGCAGGAAAGAAAGGTTGGAGCTCTTATCGTTTTCGAAAGAGAAACCCAACTCGGCGATATTATCAATACGGGAACAACTATTGATGCAGAATGTTCCGTATCAATGGTCAATAATATTTTCTTCCCGAATTCACCATTGCATGATGGCGCAATGATTATTAGAAACGGTAGAATTTGCGCCGCAGGGTGCATCCTTCCTTTAACCCAAAGAGATAATGTTTCTTCGCAACTCGGAACTCGGCATAGAGCGGCTATCGGTATGTCGGAAAATTCGGATGCTGTAGTGCTTGTTGTTTCTGAAGAAACGGGAACAATATCCATAGTGCACGATGGCGAGATAACCAGAAATTATAATTCCGTATCCGCCTATGCAGAACTCAGTAAATATCTACTGAACGATGAAATGGATAAAAAAGATAATGCAATTATCACCGCCCTTAAGGGCTTTAAACTTTTTGGTTTCTTATCCCAAAAAGAAAACGAGGAAGGGCAGGTAGATGAGAATGAAGATTGATCTTAAAAAAATTAATATCCGCAAGATTTTTCAAAATAAGAAATTCACTATTACCGTATCCTTGCTTCTCTCCTTTATAATTTGGATGAGCGCTATGATTAGGCGTAATCCCGTAAGGGATCAGACATTTACCGATATTTCGGCTACCGTTTCTATTGAAAACACTATGGTAAGCGAAATGGGACTTGGAATCGTTTCGGATATATCAGCTCAAAAATTTGCCGTAACAGTCAGCGGTCCTAACTATATTGTCAGTTCGTTAAGATCTGATGATATTTTGCTGACCGCATCTGTTACCGAAGTTAACGGCGCCGGAACCTACAGTCTTGAAATCGTTGGTATGCAGAATAGTTCTAAATCGGGTTATACTTTCTCATCCATCACTCCTTCAAGAATTGATGTTACATTTGATTATATCGAAACAAGAGAATTTACCGTTACTCCAAAACTTATCGGCGTCAGTGCCGTAAGCGGTCTTATAGCGGATAATCCTACCATTTCAAAGCCGGAAGAAAGTATGATTTCCATTAAGGGACCGAGAGCTATTCTCGATCAAATAAATTCGGTGGTCGCATCTGCTCAGGTTGATGAAGTTCTATCTGCAACTAAGAGTTACGCCGCAGATATTTTGCTTTTGGATAAAGACGGAAAGATTATCTATAAATTTGCAAGTAACGGCAAAATCTATGATGGCGATGATAAGACGGTTGAAGGCACCAGTTTAACACTTTCATTTACTACCACTACGGTTTCTCAACCCATCGTTAAAAAAGCATCTGTAGATGTTCAGGCGATGTTCAGTAATTTGCCGCAAGATATGAAAAACAGCGATATTAAATACTCGCTTGATCATAAGAAAGTCACCGTTATCGGTACTCCCGATGTGGTTGATAATTTATCATCCATCAATCTTTCGCCCATTGATTTGAGAACGGTAACGGCATCTTCAGATACTTTTGAGGTTTCTGCCATCCTGCCCGATGGAGTTAAACTTTTCGATAATATCGAGACCTTTAAGGTTAAAATAGATACCGATGGTTATATTGAAAAAACCTTCACAGTATCAGAATTTAAGGTTAGCAATGTTGCCGATGGATTATCGCCAAAAACAAACGGAAGTATTAGAAATGTTAAGATTTTCGGCAAGGCAAGCGTTGTTAATAAACTTAAAGATTCCGATCTTTACGCAGTTTTAGATGTTGCAGATAAATCTGCAGGTCAGCATACGGTTGAAGCCATCGTCAAATCGGATAAGTACAGTGGTTTCTGGCAGATAGATTCGTATAGCGCCGCCGTAACCTTAACTCAAAAATAATATTTTTCACCAATACGCTACCTCGCTGCATACAATGTAGCGAGGTGGTATTTATGGTGAAAGGTATTCTTATAGCTTCTTTGCTCGTTCTTGCTGTTGCGGGTATATGCGAAATTATTCATTTAATCCGCCTATACTTAGTATCAGACGGTAAGAAAAATATTAACTACGCTCTTGTATTTTTAAGAAGCGGTAGGGCGGTAAATCAACTGCAATTTATGTATGAGCAGTTGCTCTGGCAGGGAGGCAGTTATGCAGATACCATAATCGGTATTGATTGCGGTTTAAGCGAAGAAGAACGAAAATATTGTTACGAATATTCTTGCCAAAAGAATATAATTATAACTATTCCCGAAATGCTTAGCGGCGTTTTGGATACACTTTATTGCGATGAGGAAAGTTAAAGTTGTCTGAAAATAGTAATTTTGATGCAAAGGAAGAACTTTGCGGTGTTGTTGAGAAAATTACATATTCGAATGAAACAAACGGCTATACAGTAGCCGTACTCAGAAGCGGAAAGGAAAGGGTTACCGTAGTTGGTACCTTTCCTTTTTTAAGCGAAGGAGAAACCCTTAAACTAACGGGTAATTTTATTGTTCACCCAACCTATGGAAGTCAGTTCTCCGCTACATCCTTTGAAAGAACTGCGCCTTCCAATGTTGCAGGCATCTTAAGATATTTATCAACGGGCGTTATTAAAGGCGTCGGCCCCTCTACCGCCGCCAAAATTGTTGAAAAGTTCGGTGCAGAATCTCTCAATATTATTCAGAATCATCCAGAAGAACTATCGGCTATTAAAGGTATTTCTTTGCAAAAAGCGTATTCTATAAGCGAAGAATATGGCAAACAGTTTGGTATCAGAGATGTTATGTTGTTGCTTTCACCTTATGAAATAGGCGTGGAAAGATGCGCCGCTATTTATAGAGAACTCGGCAAAGATGCCGTTGAAAAAATCAAGGAAAATCCCTATCTGCTTTGTGGTGGTGATATGGAAATTTCCTTTGAAAAAGTCGAGATTATTGCTTCTGATTTCGGAATTTCTCCCGATAATGAGTTGCGGCTTTCCGCAGGTATCGAATATATATTGCGAAAAAATCTTATGAACGGGCATACCTGCCTTCCAAGAAAAAAACTTGTTGCCGTCGCTATGGAACTTTTGGAAAGTGATTTTCATCGCGTTGAAAGTGTTTGCGATAAAATGGTTGAGCGCCTTGTTATCGTTTCGAAGCGTATAGCGAATGAAGAATTTTTGGCGCTTCCCGATTATTATTATGCGGAGGAGTATATTGCCGCCCGTCTTTCTGCTACTAAGCGAAATATAAAAATTGCCGATATAATTGATGATCTTGAAATCGATTATGTTGAGAATAAACTTGGTATAAAATTTGAAGATTTGCAAAGACAAGCTGTTAAAAAAGCGTTTGATAGCGGAGTTTTAGTTTTAACCGGCGGTCCGGGTACAGGCAAAACCACTACCCTTAATGCCATAATCCGACTTTTTGAAATGCGTGATATGGCAATTCAGTTAGCTGCTCCTACGGGTAGAGCCGCTAAACGAATGACCGAACTTACGGGCAGAGAGGCCAAAACAATTCACCGACTTTTAGAGGCGGAGTGGGGAGCAGGTGGTAAGCAGCAATTTTGTCGAAACGAGCGCAACCCTCTTGAATGCGATGTTATCATTGTTGATGAAGCCTCAATGATAGATACCCTTTTATTTGAAAATCTTTTAAAAGCATTGCGGTTGTCTTGCCGAATAATTATAGTGGGTGATGCAAATCAGCTTCCCAGCGTTTCGGCGGGTAATGTTTTAAATGATATTTTATTATCTGAAAAGTTTTCTTCTATCCGACTTAAAAAGGTTTTTCGTCAAGCGATGGAGAGCACAATCATCAAAAATGCTCACGCCATAATTGAAGACGAGGAAATTGACCTTTCCAATAAAGGTAAAGATTTTTTCTTTGTTCATAAAAATTCTTCTTGGGAGGTTTGCAATACCGTTTTGGAACTTTGCACCGAACGGCTTTCCAATGCCTATGGATTTGATAGTTTTAGCGATATTCAGGTGTTGTGTCCATCAAGAAAAATGGAATGCGGCTCTTTGAATCTTAATAATCTGTTGCAGTCGGTTCTAAATCCCAGAGAAGATAAATCACCCCAATTTAGTTATAAAGGCGTTTATATGCGCAAGGGTGATAAGGTTATGCAAATTAAAAATAACTATGATATTATGTGGGAGCGTAAAAACGGTGAAATCGGCACGGGTGTATTTAACGGAGACGTTGGCATAATTACCGATATTGATATCAGAGGCGGTATTGTTAAGGTGCAGTATGAAGACCGCGTGGCAACTTATCTGAGCGACAATTTAAGTGAACTTGAACTGGCGTATGCCGTTACCGTGCATAAAAGTCAAGGCAGCGAATTTGAATGTGTTGTTATCCCGCTTTTTGATATTCCCTCAAAACTTAAATACAGAAATCTGCTTTATACCGCAGTAACAAGGGCGAAAAAACTTTTGGTGCTCGTAGGTACCGAAAAAAATTTCTATGATATGGTGGAAAACGACCGCAAAACACTTCGTTATACGATGCTTAAGGAATTTATAAATGAAAATTTTTACTAAAGTCATAAATTCGGTTAGGGAATTCTTACTTTCCGCATTGTATCCCAATACCTGCATTTCTTGCGGTGAAATAATTCCCGAAGGTAATTTCCTTTGTAAAAGTTGTAAAAAATCCATAGAAATAATAAACCCGAAAAAGCGTTGTATTAAATGCGGTTTTGAAAAGCAGAATTGTCTGTGTTCTACAAGGGTATATAGATTTGAAGGTATAGTTTCTTTGTATGAAAACACAGGCATCGCCCAGAGGGCCTACTATAAATATAAACTTTTTCATAAAAGGCATTACGGCAAATTCTTTGCTGAAGAAATGGCGAAGGCGATTAAAAACGAACTTTCGCATATTGATTTTGACGGAATATGTTATGTCCCCACTTCTGCGCGCAGCATTATGGGAAGGGGATTTGATCATACAAAAGAACTATGTCTCGGAGTAAGCGATCTTACTGGAATAAAAATGCTTGATGAAGTACTGTTTTGCAGGAATTTTAAACCCTCTCAACATAACAGTAGTTTTGATGAAAGAATTCGAAATGTAGACGGGAAATATGGCATTAAAAGAAAAATCAAGGCCGAAAACATTCTGCTTTTGGATGATATAAGAACAAGCGGCGCAACTTTGGATGAATGCGCCCGTCAGCTTTTAAAAGCGGGGGCGGACAAGGTGTATTGCATTACTGTTTTAGCCCAGAAAAGACGGGCCTTGAAAAAGTAAACTTTGTAATATATAATTACATAGTAATGGCGGTGATTTATATGAAGAAAACCACCGATATAGGTATTGATATCGGAACATCAAAGACAGTTATATTTTCAAGTTCAAAGGTTGTTCTTGAATTGCCCAGTGTGGTGACGGTGGATAATGATAGCTGGAATCCTATTTATTACGGGGAGAAGGCAAAACAAACAATGGGAAGAACACCCGATAGTCTTACTTGTGTTTCTCCCATAAAAAGCGGCGTTATTGCTGACTACGATTTGGCAGAAGCAATGCTTAAAAGATATATGGAGAAGGCATTTTCAAATAAGGTTGTCAGACCTCGTATAATGGCAACACTCCCACCCGGCCTTACTGAACTTCAGCACCATTCACTTGCAAATGTCGTAGAAGCGGCAGGCGGCAGAAATGTTTCGGTAATCGAAAGTCCACTTGCCATTGCCTTCGGTCTTCAACTTGATATAACCGAACCTAAGGGTATTTTGATTGTGGATATAGGCGCGGGTACTACCGATATTGCAGTTATATCACTGGGCGGTATTGCGGCTTGCGATTCTTGCCATATTGCATCGGCGGATTTTGATAGACAGATTATCAAATATGTTCGCAAGGAATTTAATATCGAGATAGGACCTTTAACCGCAGAAACCATCAAAAAGCAGATCGGCTCGGTGGTGGAAAGACCTATTGAAATTGCAATGGTTGCTAAGGGAAGAAATGTGTTTACGGGTCTTCCAGAAAGTTTTGAAATCACTTCAACCGAGTTGTACGATGTTCTCAAAGAAACCGCTTTGGCGATTTGTAATGCCATAAGAGAAGTGCTTTCGAAAACCGATCCGGATTTAGTTGCCGATATCAAGGAATCGGGACTTTATCTTACGGGCGGCGGCAGTTTGATTAACGGTATGGATAGGATGATCGCCGATTTCGTTGATGCTTCTGTTCATAAACTTGAGGATCCGACTCATAGTGTTGTCAGAGGAGCGGCAACGGCCCTTCGTCATCCCAATATGCTTAAAAATGTTGATTATCAAATGCGTTCTATAAAGGAACTGCAAATCGAATAAAAAAACACTTGACAAAAGCGGTTTTTGTGTTATAATGTTTAAGACAATGAAGCAGAACTTATCCGTGTTCTCACCTTCGCGTGTGTTATCCTTGGGTTAATAAATGTTTTCCTTATTAGGATATTTATGTTTATTAGACGCGGACGGTTTTCTGTTCGCGTCTTATGTTTTTTACTGAATTATGGAGGTGCTTCACAATCAGCAGCAAAGAATTGGCCATTAATGAAGAAATTAAATTCAAAGAGGTACGCGTTATCGATTCTCAGGGCGGTCAGCTCGGTATTATGCCTATTGATAAGGCCATAGAAGCGGCATATGCAAGGGATTTGGATTTGGTTAATATTTCACCTAATGCAGATCCTCCCGTATGCAAGATTATGGATTACGGCAAATATCGTTTCGAACAAGCCAAGAGAGAAAAAGAAGCGAAAAAGAACCAAAAAGTTGTTGAGGTTAAAGAAATCCGTTTGGGTCTTAGTATCGATACTCATGACTTTGAAACAAAAGGCAATCATGCCATCGGTTTTCTTAAAAGCGGCAATAAGGTAAAGGTTTCCATTCGTTTCAGAGGCCGCGAACTCGGCCATCCCGAAATAGGTCTTGAAATTATGGAGCGTTTTGCAGAATATTGCGCAGATGCATCCAATGTTGAAAAGGCCGCTAAAATGGAGGGACGTAATATGCTTATGTTCCTTGCACCTAAATCCGGTAAATAAAAATATTCAGGAGGAATTATAATGCCTAAGATTAAAACACACAGTGGCGCTAAAAAGCGTTTCAAGCTCACCAAAACAGGCAAGGTTAAGCGTGCTCACGCTTTCAAGTCTCACATTCTTAACAAGAAAACAACAAAGCGCAAGAGAAATCTTCGCAAGGTCGTATGTGCTGATGCAACCAATGTAGCAGCAGTAAAGAAAATGATTCCTTATAAATAATCGGAATCTATCACTATTGGAGGTTACTTAAATGGCTCGTGTAAAAGGTGCGTTAGCAACACGCAAGAGAAGAAAAAAAGTTTTAAAACTTGCCAAAGGTTATTTTGGCGCTAAATCAAAGCTCTTCAAAACTGCTAAAGAAGCAGTTATGAAATCAGGAAACTATGCTTATATAGGCCGTCGCCTTAAAAAGCGTGATTTCCGTCGTCTTTGGATTACCCGTATATCTGCAGCCGCTAAAATGAACGGTATGAACTACTCTACATTTATGAATGGTCTTAATAAAGCAGGTATCCAAATCAACCGTAAAATGCTTGCTGAAATTGCAGTTAAAGATGCTGCTGGATTCACCAAGTTGGTTGATGCCGCAAGCAAAGCTTTAGCAAAATAATTTATTATCGCCCGAGTTGCAACTCGGGCGAATTTTGCTTTTTATTTATAGTAATTGGGTGTGTATTTATGGTAAATTTTAATGAGATTTCAAGCAAAGATAATCCGTTAGTAAAACTTGTTTCTTCTTTGCAATCCAGTGCAAAGAGCCGCAAAGAAGCAGGTTTATTTGTTATTGAGGGAATAAGAATTTGCGAAGATGCTATGGAAAACGGAGTGATTTTTGATAAACTGATTGTTTCTAAAACCGCTTGTGATAAGTACCCTGAAAGTATTGAAAAATTCTCTCAAATTGCCCGAAATTCTTATATTTTTACCGATTCATTATTAAAAAAAATATGTGATACCGAAAATCCGCAGGGCGTTTTAATAGTATGCGAAATGCCCTGTTTAAACGAAAAAATCAATCAAAAAGGCAGATATATTGCCCTTGAAAATCTTCAAGACCCATCTAATCTTGGCGCAATTTCCCGTACGGCAGAAGCCCTTGGGATAAGCGGTATTATTATTTCAGGGGATAGTTGTGATGCCTTTAGCCCTAAAGTTTTAAGGGCATCTATGGGTACGATTTTAAGAATGCCCGTATTTTTTACCGATAATATAATCGGATTTGTCAATAAAAATAATCTTCGTTCATTTGCTTGTGTTGTTGATAAAGATGCCGAAAGTATAAGCGAAATATCCTTTAATGATGGTGATGTTATCCTTATCGGTAATGAGGGCAACGGATTAAGGGAAGAAACCAAGGAAATGGCAAATAACCGAGTGACCATTAAAATGCAGGGGAATGCGGAATCTCTTAATGCCGCAGCTGCCGCCGCTATCGCTATGTGGGAACTTAAAGGCAGGGCAAAATAATGCTTGATAGTTCACTTCTTAAAAATCTTCTCGTTTTGCAAAAGGCATTCGGTTACGGATCGACCAAAGCGTATAAAGTTTACGAAAAGCTCAAAGCTAATGACAACTTATGCAAGAATGAAAGAATTATTTCCAAAGCATTATCAGAAGCCGAAAAAATTAAATTTGAAAAGGTTGATAACGATTACGCCGATAAGGTGCTTAAGGATTGTAAAAAAGAAAATGTCAATATTATAACCATCGAATCCGAGAATTACCCCGAACGGCTCAGAAATATTCCATCGCCACCGTTAGTACTTTTCTATCGCGGAAAATTTCCGGAAGTAGACCGTGAACCCGCATTTTGTATTGTCGGTCCACGTAAGGTAACGGAATTTGGCGCAAAATCTGCTTATTCTCTTTCCGCGCGATTATCAAGAGCCGGTTTTATAATTGTGAGCGGCGGTGCTTTAGGGTGCGATTCCTTTGCCCATAAAGGCGCCTTAAAGTATGGCGGCAAAACCATTGCAGTTCTTGGTTGCGGTATCGGTAATAATTATCTTTTAGAAAATGAAAAATTGCGCTGCGAAATTGAAGAAAGTTGCTGTATTATAAGCGAATATCCACCATATACGCCTGCAAGTAAGTTTACTTTTCCCGTAAGAAACCGTCTTATGTCAGGTTTGTCTTTAGGAGTTGCGGTTATAGAAGCAGGTGAGCATAGCGGAGCTCTCATTACCGCTAAACATGCGGCGGAGCAAGGTAGGGATGTTTTTGTAATTCCCGGTAATCCAACATTAAAATGTTATAAAGGTTCTAACGCTCTTTTGCGTGATGGCGCAAAGCCGCTTTTAGATGCTTCAGATGTGTTTGGCGAATATATTTATCAGTTCGCCGATAAGATAGATATAGCAAAGGCCTTTGAAAAGGTGCAAAGTCAGGAAAAATTTGAAAAAAATCAAAAAAATTTCATTAAAACACTTTCAAATGAAGCTAAAATAGTATATAATTATTTGGATAAGCAAAAATTCACTGCCGATGATTTATTGGGAACGGGTCTTGATGATACCGAAGTCCTTTCTGCTCTTACAGAGCTTGAGATGGAAGGTATTATAAAAGCCCAACCCGGCGGTGCTTATATATTAGCCGAATAGATTTATCCATCGTTTCGTTTAAATCAGTTTGGTAGTTGAAAAGGAGTAATAAAATGGCAAAACTCGTAATTGTTGAGTCACCAAGTAAAATCAAGAGCATTAAGAAATATCTTGGCTCTGAATATGATGTAATGGCATCTAAAGGTCATATTCGTGACCTGCCCAAGTCAAAACTTGGTGTTGATGTTAATAATAATTTTAAACTTGACTATATCAATATGGCCGATAAGAAAGATCTAATTAAAGGTCTTAAGGAGGCCGCTGCTAATAGTGATGGCGTACTTCTCGCAACCGACCCTGACCGCGAAGGTGAGGCAATTTCCTGGCATTTGGCGGATATACTCAATCTCGATTTAAACGAAAAGAATAGAGTTTCTTTTAACGAGATTACAGAGAGGGCGGTTAAAGAGGGAATAAAAAATCCTCAGCAGATTGATATAAATCTGGTTAATTCTCAACAAGCCCGTCGAGTTCTTGATAGAATCGTTGGATATAAACTAAGTCCCTTCCTTTGGAAAAAAGTAAAAAGCGGACTTTCGGCAGGTCGAGTTCAAACCGTTGCTCTTAAACTTATTGTTGAAAAAGAACGCGAAATTGAAAAGTTTGTCAGTGAAGAGTATTGGACCGTTGATGCAAAACTTGTAAGCGGTAGAAAATCTTTTGATGCTCACCTTTACGGCAATGCGGGCGGCGATAAACTTGATACTATTGTAAATGCCGAAACTGCAAATAAGATAGTAAGCGACCTCAATGATTGCAGTTATATAGTCAGCGATATAAAAAAGGGTGTTCGCAATAAACAACCAGCGCCACCTTTCATTACCTCTACCTTGCAGCAGGAAGCATCCCGTAAACTTGGTTTTACCGGTCAACGTACTATGAAGGTAGCCCAACAGTTATACGAAGGCGTTGATATTCATCATAGCGGTGTTACAGGTCTTATTACCTATATGCGTACCGACTCGCTTCGTATTTCGGAAGAAGCAAGAGCGGCCGCTAACGGATATATTACCCAAAGATTTGGAGCTTCATATCTTCCTTCAAAACCCCGTTATTTCAAAGCAAAGAGCGGAGCACAGGATGCCCACGAGGCCATCCGCCCTACAACCATAAATTTAACCCCTGAAGATGTTAAGGATTCCCTTACTGCAGAGCAGTATAAACTTTATAAACTCATTTGGGAGCGTTTTATAGCTTCATTGATGGCACCTTGCGTACAGGATACTGTTGCGGTAGATATTACCGCAGGTGATTACCTCTTTAAAGCCAACGGATATTCCGTTCGTTTTGATGGTTATACCGTTCTCTATGAAGAGGGCAAGGATGATGATTTAAGTGATGGAGTAACTCTTCCCGATATGAATAAGGGCGATATCCTTAAGTTAAAGAGTTTGATTCCGAATCAACACTTTACTCAACCCCCCGCAAGATATACAGAGCCCACACTTATTAAAGCGCTTGAAGAAAACGGAATTGGCAGACCTTCTACCTATGCTCCGATTATTTCAAATATTTTGCAAAGAACCTATATTGAAAGGGATAAAAAGTCCTTCAAACCTACCCAACTCGGTACAGTTGTTTCTGATTTGATCGAAGAGCATTTTAAGAAAATCGTTGATGTTAAGTTTACAGCAGGTCTTGAAAAGAAACTTGATAAAATCGGCGCTGGTGAAATGTCTTGGATAGAGATGCTTCACGATTTTTACGGCGATTTTGATATTCTCTATAAAAAGGCAGAGGATTCCCTTGTTGGCAAGAGGGTAAAGGTGCCTGATGAGGAAACCGATATTATCTGCGATAAATGCGGTAGAAAAATGATCGTTAAGAACGGCCGTTTCGGTAAGTTCTTGGCGTGTCCCGGATACCCAGAATGTAAAAATACTATGCCTGCCCCTGAAAACGAGATTAAACAACCTTGCCCTAAATGCGGCAGTAAACTTATCAAAAAGGTTTCAAAAAGAGGAAATAAGTTCTACGGTTGCACAAATTACCCCGCATGTGACTTTGCTTCTCCCGGTGTTCCTACCGGTGAGCAGTGTAAAGAATGCGGCAGTTATATAATTAGCGGACTTCGTGGCAGAAAATATTGCATGAATTCCGAATGCCCTTCAAGGCAAAAGAAAAAAACTTCCGAGGATAAGTAATAATGGATAAAATTACTGTTATAGGTGCAGGCCTTGCGGGTTGTGAAGCGGCCAACACTATAGCAAATTTAGGTGTTTCGGTTGATTTAATCGAAATGAAACCCATAAAAAAATCCCCCGCCCATAGAAGTGATGATTTTGCGGAGCTTGTTTGTTCTAATTCCCTCAAGGCATCAAGAATTGATTCTGCCGCAGGTCTTCTCAAAGAAGAAATGCGTAGAATGGGTTCAATTTGTCTTGAGGCGGCTGACATTTCATCCGTGGCGGCGGGCGGCGCCTTGGCGGTTGATAGAGATATTTTTTCAAAGTATATCACCGATAAAATCAAGGAAAATCCAAACATCAGTGTCATAAATGAGGTTGTTGCTGAAATACCTACCGACCGTATAACAGTAGTAGCATCAGGCCCCCTTACAGACGGTGACCTGGCCGATAATATTAAAGAAATTTCAAATTCTGAACAATTGAGTTTCTTTGATGCGGCCGCACCTGTAGTCATGGCAGATAGTATTGATTTTTCTAAGGCGTTTATTGCTTCTCGTTACGATGATAATGGTGGCGATTATATCAATTGCCCTATGAATAAAGAAGAATATACTGCCTTCTATAACGAACTGATAAATGCCGAAGGCGCTTTAGTTCATGGCTTTGATAAACCTATTACGGTTTATGAAGGTTGTATGCCGGTGGAAGTTCTTGCTAAAAGGGGAGAAGATTCCATTCGATTTGGTCCATTGAAGCCCGTGGGTTTGCGAGACCCTAGGACAGGCCACAGGCCTTGGGCGGTTGTTCAACTGAGAAAAGAGAATTCCAAGGGTACTATGTATAATATGGTGGGCTTTCAAACCAACCTCAAATTCGGAGAACAAAAACGAGTGTTCTCTATGATACCGGGACTTGAAAATGCCGAATTTGCCCGTTATGGTGTTATGCATAGAAATACCTTTATTAATTCACCGAAACTTCTTAATAGAAATCTTTCCCTCAAGAATAATGAAAATGTCTTTTTTGCAGGTCAGATTTCGGGCGTAGAGGGTTATATGGAATCGGCGGCTTCAGGTATAGTAGCAGGAATTAATGCTGTTAGAACATTAAAGGGTGAGGAACCTTTAATCCTCCCTGAGTTTTCTATGATAGGCGCACTTCTTTCTTATATTTGTGATGAAACCGTAACCGAATTTCAACCTATGGGTGCCAATTTCGGTGTTTTACCACCCCTTGAGGAACATATTAGGGACAAGCGTTCCCGTTATGCCGCTTTATCTGAGCGTTCACTAAATTGGTTTTCAAAAGAATTTTAATAATGTGAGGTAGAATTATGAGAATAGTAGTAGATGCATTTGGTGGCGATAATGCCCCCGAACAGATTGTCATCGGAGCCGCTATTGCTTCATTTGAGTATAAGGTCGACATTACCCTTACCGGAGATAAAGAAATTATCGAGAAAGTGATTAAGGATAATAATATGTCCTTTTACGGTGACCTTAAAATCGTACATACCACCGATATTATTTCAATGCACGATGACCCAACAACAATTTTAAAGGCCCATAAAGATTCTTCTATGGGACTTGCCTTTAAGGAACTTGTTGACGGTAATGCCGATGCTTTTGTATCTGCCGGTTCGACCGGTGCCATTGTTGTGGGAGGAACACTTATTGTCAAGAGAATTAAGGGCGTTAAACGACCTGCCATCGCGACAACTCTTCCTTCACCAAATGGTCACTATATGCTTATGGATATGGGCGCAAATGCAGAATGCCGCCCCGAAATGCTAAAGCAGTTCGGTATTATGACAAGTGTTTATCTGCAGAATGTTTGCGGCATTGAAAATCCAAAGGTTGGTCTTCTTAATATCGGCGTTGAGGATACCAAGGGTGATGAACTTCGCCTTGAAGCGTATAAACTACTAAGCGAATCAAACCTTAACTTTATCGGTAATGTTGAAGCCCGCGATATGCCTAAAGGTGTTTGTGATGCAGTTGTTACCGATGGATTTACGGGAAATGTGGCTCTTAAAATAATCGAAGGTACCGCGAGCACATTGTTTTCTATGATTAAAAAGGTGCTTTATAAATCGCTTCCCAATAAACTTGCCGCTTTAGTTATTAAGAAAGATTTATATTCACTTAAGAGTATGATGGATAGTTCTGAAGTTGGCGGCGCTTTGCTTCTCGGTGTTGCAAAACCTGTAGTTAAAGCACACGGTAGTTCCGATGCCAAAGCTATTAAAAATGCTATTCGCCAGGCAAAAACTTTTGCTGAAACCGATGTTATCGGTAAAATTACAAGTAATTTAGAACAAGCGAGTCAGGTGTAAGTATGATATCTCTTGAAAGTAGATTAGGTTACAATTTTAAGAATATATCCTTGCTCAAGAACGCTCTTGTGCACACTTCTTATGCTAATGAAGTTCGAAATGGTATTTCTTCCAATGAGCGTCTTGAATTTTTGGGAGATTCCGTTCTTTCTCTTATAGTTTCAGACCATATTTTTAATAAGTTTCCTAACCTTCCCGAAGGTGAGTTAACTCGTCTTCGCGCTTCTCTTGTTTGCGAGAAAGCTCTTTGCAGTTTTGCAAGAGAGCTGGACCTCGGACATTTCCTTTATCTTGGTAAAGGTGAAGATAAGGGCGGCGGCAGAGATAGAGATTCTATCCTTGCCGATGCTTTTGAGGCGGTTTTAGCAGCTATTTATCTTGATGGCGGTATGGAAGCTGCAAAAAAATATGTTATGCGATTTGTTCTTTGTGAAATCGATTCACATATTGATGAAAATACAAAAGATTACAAAACCATTTTGCAGGAGATTATCCAGCGTAATCCCGAAGAAACGGTTTCCTATATTCTTACTGATTCCAACGGTCCAGATCACGATAAGAGTTTTACTGTTGAAGTTCATCTTAATTCCAATGTTATCGGTGAAGGAACGGGAAAAAGCAAGAAACAGGCAGAGCAGATGGCGGCAAAGCAAGCCCTCATACTAATGGGTGAACTTTGATGGCGCGTCACGCGAATATTTCGATTTTTGTTCCACATATAGGTTGTCCCAATAAATGCAGTTTCTGTAATCAATGCCATATTTCAGGTGCCTCTCTGGCACCAACGTCCAATGATGTTAAAAAGGCGGTTTTGGTTGCAATAAGTTCGAGGAATTATATTCCTCAAAATACAGAAATTGCGTTTTTCGGCGGTAGTTTTACGGCTATTGATAGGGAATATATGATGTCGCTTTTGAATGCGGCATATCCCTTTGTAAAGGACGGCAAAGTAGCCGGTATCCGAATTTCTACGCGTCCCGATGCCGTAAATGAAGATATTCTAAATCTTTTAAAAAAATTCGGTGTCACAGCCATTGAACTCGGCGCCCAGAGTATGAGCGATAGAGTCTTAGGAATGAATAATCGCGGTCATAAATGCGAAGATGTGAAAAATGCTTCTAAACTAATTAAAAGTTTTGGTTTTTCGCTTGGCCTTCAAATGATGACAGGTCTTTACGGCTCGGATGATAATTCTGATATCAATACCGCAGAAGAATTAATCAAATTAAGTCCGGAAACCGTGAGAATATATCCCACCATTGTTTTAAAAGATACCCGTTTGGCCGAACTTTTTATGGGCGGCGAATATATTCCGCAGACCGTTACGGATGCCGCGGTTTTGTGCGGAAAACTGCTTAAAATGTTTGAAGAATCGGGTATTAATGTAATCAGATTAGGTCTTCATTCTATTGAGGATGGTACCTATGTTGCGGGTCCTTGGCATCCTGCGTTTAGCGAAATTTGTCAATCGAAAATGTTTTTCGAAAAGGCAGTTTCACATATGCATCAAAAAGGAAAATATGTAATCTATGTAAATGAGTCCTCTGTTTCAAAAATGATAGGTCAAAACAAGGAAAATATTAAAAAATTAAGCGAATTGGGTTTTGTTTGTACGGTTAAAACAGATGAAACTTTAGATAAAAATGATATGAGAGTTGAAGGTGAATAACTTTGCTTTTAAGTTCAATTCAGGTTCAGGGATTTAAATCTTTTGCTGATAAAACTACCCTTAAATTCGGCAAGGGTATTACGGCGGTCGTTGGTCCTAACGGAAGCGGAAAAAGTAATATTGCCGATGCTGTAAGATGGGTTTTGGGTGAGCAGTCAACCAAATCTCTTCGCGGTCAGTCAATGGAAGATGTAATCTTTGGCGGTACCGATACACGCCGTCCTCACGGTTTTTGCGAGGTTACTTTAAATATTGATAATACAGACCGTTCCTTAAATTTTGATAATGATTTTGTGTCCATAACAAGAAGATATTACCGTTCTCACGAAAGCGAATATCTTATTAATAATGTTACCGTGCGCCTTAAGGATGTTCACGAACTGTTTATGGATACAGGTCTTGGCCGTGATGGTTATTCAATGATAGGTCAAGGTAAGATTGACAATATTATCAGTTCAAAATCCAATGAACGCCGCGATATTTTCGAGGAAGCATCGGGTATTTCAAAATATCGTTACAGAAAGAGCGCCGCTGAATCAAAACTTACCGCCGCAGAAGATAACCTTTTGCGCCTTAAGGATATTATGGACGAGCTCGAGTCACGTGTTGGACCTCTTGCTGAACAGAGTAAAAAGGCCGAGCGTTTCTTGGAACTCGCTGCCGATAAAAAACAACTTGAAATCAGTCTTTGGATGTATACACTTAACAACTCCAAGGATGCTCTTCGCGCTCAGGAAAGCAAAATTGCCGCTGCTCAACTTCAGTATAAAGAAATTGAAAACGCATTAAGCGATTTTGATGCTAAGGCGGAAGAAAATTCCCGCGAATTTGCCAGAATTACCGAGGAAATCGAAAATCAACGTAATCTTATAGCATCTTCTAATGAAGAAATTGTTAAGTTAAACGGTGATATTTCGGTTATTAACAATGATATTGCTCATAATAATGAGTCGGTTGATCGCCTTAAAAATGAGATCGCTCAACTTGATAGTACCGATAGTGCCGCTAAAGAAGAAATTGCCTTAAAACGCCGTCTCGCCGATGAAAAATTAGAGGCGGTAGGTGTAATTAGAGAAAAATTAGAGCAATTGGAAACCGAACTTTCGGGACTTCTTACCGATAGCGAAAGCATTTCAAGACAGATTGAGCGGCAGATAATTGAACTTAATAAATTAACTGCCGAGGGTTCGGATTGTAAGGTTCTCATGATGACCTCAAAAACTTCTGTTGATGAGATAACCGCCAGAGGAAATATCGTTGACCAGTTAATAGAGCAGAATGTCAAAGAAAAAGAATCTATTGATAAGGAACTTGCCGAAACCAATGAGCTCTTTAAAAATATCGAAGAAAATATAACTTCGTATAATAATTCAATCAAGGGTTATGAACTTCGTTTCGCTAACCGCAAGGAAACTGTAGAAAATTTGCAACAAAAGGCCAACGAATTAAACCTCGATATTGAAGCGAAAAAGCGCCGAGTTCAGATTTTAACTGACCTTGAAAAGAATATGGAAGGATTCTCCCACGCCGCAAAAGCGGTTATGTCAGAATCAGATAAGGGCACACTCAGAGGCATCTACGGACCCGTATCAAAACTTATTTCCGTTGATAAAAAATACAGTGTAGCCATTGAAACCGCTCTCGGTAATGCTATACAGAATATAGTTGTTGAAAATGAAGCGAATGCTAAGGCTGCTATTAATTTCCTTAAATCAGCTGGCGCAGGACGTGCTACTTTTATGCCCGTTTCTTCAATGAAGGCGAGAGATTTTAAGGAAGACGGCGTTGATGGTGTTTATGGATTTGTAGGCATTGCTTCTGACCTTGTTAAAACCGAAAGTAAATACGGCGAAATCATTCGCTATCTCTTAGGTGGCACCGTTGTCAGCGAGGATATTGACTCTGCCGTTAATATTGCTAAAAAATATAATTATCGCTTTAAGGTTGTATCTCTTGACGGTCAGGTTATTAATCCCGGTGGCTCACTTACCGGTGGCTCCTTGGTTAAGCATGCAGGTCTTCTTTCAAGAGGCGCCGAAATTGAAAATATAAATAAGGACATCGAAAAACTCACTGAGAAGGAAAAGAACGTTCGCAAAGATTTAGATGAGGCAATGAGTGAACTTTCGGGTGTAGAAGCGGATATCACTGCTGTTAAAGCGGACCTTATTACTGCAAACGAAGATAGAATCAGAACTATTGCCGAACTTAAGCGTCTTGAGGAATTACTTGCTAATAATACCGCAACCCTTAACGACCTGACTTCTGAAAAAGAAAACGGGGACGAAAAGATTGCCGCTTTAAATGTTCAGTTTAAAGAAGCCGAGGCAAAAATCATCGAGATTGAAGCCGCTAAAACTGCTATCGAGACCGACATTGACAGTATGACAGGTGGTCGCGATAGTATCGCAGAAAAGCGTGAGGCACTTTCTAATGATATAACAACGGCCAAGATGCAGATTATAGAAGGCGAAAAGGATGCTCAACTTCTTATTACCAATGCAAACGACCTTGAAACCGCCATTGGCAGCAGAGCCGAAAGAACTGCGGCCATTGAATCTGAAATCGCGGCATTGCAGTTTAAAAATGAACAGTTACTTCAAGATATTAATTCTACTCAGGATGAAATCGATAATCTTGGCATTAAAATTAAAGAATGCAATGATAATATTGCCAATCTTATGGATAAGCGCAATGAAACCGAGAAAAATGGTGTTGCTCTTCGTGTTTCCGAGAGGGAAAGAACGGGTGAGCGCGAAAGAATTGGCGGTGAAATTGCCCGTCTTAGTGAGCGCAAGGAAATTATGGTCAAGGAGTATGATGATGTTATCCGTCAACTCTATGATGAATATCAATTAACCAAGAGTGAAGCAGAAGAAGTGGCGGTGGATATTGATAAACCCGCCGAAGCTAAAAAGAGTTTGGCAGAGATTAAATCAAAAATCCGTTCACTTGGCAGTGTTAATGTTTCCGCTATTGAGGAATATAAAGAAGTCAAAGAGCGTTATGACTTTATGAAGGGTCAGATTGATGACCTTGAATCATCGAGAACAGAACTTCATAAGCTCATTAATCAACTCACCGCTCAAATGCAGGAACTCTTTATCGTTGGATTTAATAAGATTAATGAAAACTTTACTAAGACCTTCCGTGATTTATTTGGCGGCGGTTCCGCTTGTCTTAAACTCAGTGACCCTGATAATATACTTGAGAGCGGAATTGATATTGAAGCGCGACTCCCCGGTAAGAATGTACCCAGTCTTGACGGACTTTCGGGCGGCGAGAAAGCACTTGTTGCCCTTTCAATTTACTTCTCAATTATGCAGGTAAATGCGCCGCCGTTCTGTTTCTTGGATGAGGTTGATACCGCGCTTGATGATATCAACGTTGACAGATTTGCTGATTATATGAAACGCAGCGAATTTCAGACACAGTTTATTTGTGTAACACATAGAAGAGGCACGATGGAAGCCGCTGATATGCTCTACGGTGTAACAATGCAGGAAAAGGGTGTCACAAAGCTTTTGGAACTCAATGTTTCCGAACTTGAAAAGAAACTTCTTGCGGAAAGCCAGGGAGCATAACCAAAACATAAGCATAATTTAAATTGGTGATTAAATGGGATTTTTCAGTAAAATTAAAGCGGGTTTGCAAAAAACCAAGCAGTCGATTTCAAGTGGCGTAACAAGTTTAATCAATAGTTTTACAAAAATTGATGAAGAACTCTTTGAAGAACTTGAAGAGTTGCTTGTTATGTCTGATATCGGTGTTAAAACATCGGTAGAAATCTGCGATATTCTAAGAAGCAAAATCAAAGAGCAAGGCATAACCGACCCAAAGGAAATAAAATCACTTATGCGTGACATTATTGTTGATATGTTGGGCAAAGATGATGGGCTTCATCTTGATACGAAGCCATCGGTTATATTGGTTATAGGTGTAAACGGTGTTGGCAAAACCACATCTATCGGTAAAATTGCCGCAGGCTTAAAAGCGCAGAATAAGAGCGTGATTTTAGGCGCTGCGGATACCTTTAGAGCCGCCGCCATCGACCAGTTGGAAATTTGGGCCGAGAGAGCAGGAGTGCCTATGGTTAAAAGCGTTGAGGGAACCGACCCTGCCTCCGTTGTGTTCGACACCATTACTTCTGCCAAAGCAAAGGGCTCCGATGTTATCATCTGTGATACTGCGGGTCGACTTCATAATAAGAAAAATCTTATGGATGAACTTGCAAAGATAAATCGAGTAATTAAAAGAGAATTGCCCGATTCAAGCATTGAAACATTACTTGTTCTTGATGCCGCAACGGGACAGAATGCAGTAAATCAAGCGAGGGAATTTAAAAATGTAACCGATATTTCGGGAATAATATTAACTAAACTTGATGGTACGGCAAAGGGCGGAATTGTGGTTGCCATTCATAATGAACTTTCAATTCCTGTTAAATTTATCGGCGTAGGTGAGGGGATTGATGATTTGCAACCCTTTAACGCCGAAGAATTTGCCGCTGGAATTTTTGATGCCGAGGAATAATTATGAAAATATTTATTGCTACTAAAAATCAAAAAAAGTTAAAAGAACTTGAAAGAATTCTTATTCCAATGGGCTTTCAAGTGTTAAGTCAGAAGGATTTCACAGAAGAATTT
>JAZNFF010000068.1:0-58179 GCA_045588995.1 Acutalibacteraceae bacterium | reverse complement strand
GGATTTTCTGACTTTTTTGTTGGAAAATCCGTTTTCTGATATTTGGATTTTTATGTAAAAATATTTTGAAAATACTCATTTTAATATTGACAAATGAAATTTCGTGTGTTATAATAAAGCAAGTTGTTTGGCTCGGTAGTTCAGTTGGTTAGAACGCTAGCCTGTCACGCTAGAGGTCGTGGGTTCGAGCCCCATCCAGGTCGCCATTTTGCCTCTGTAGCTCAGTCGGTAGAGCAGAGGACTGAAAATCCTCGTGTCGTTGGTTCGATTCCGACCGGAGGCACCATATATGCGGATTTAGCTCATCTGGTAGAGCGCCACCTTGCCAAGGTGGAGGTAGCGAGTTCGAGCCTCGTAATCCGCTCCATAGGGGCGCTGAAAAGCGCCCTTTATTTTCAAAAAAATTCAAACCAAAATCAAATAAGGCACCATAGCCAAGCGGTAAGGCAGAGGTCTGCAAAACCTTCATCCCCAGTTCGATTCTGGGTGGTGCCTCCAGAATGGGCGCACGATTTCAGTGCGCCCTTATTTTATCCAGTGTTTATGCGGGTTTGCGGGGTTTAACACCCTCTAAAAATTAGGGGACGTTCCATCAGTGCCAAATGGCGATTTTGGGCTTTTCCCGAGATTTGAACCCACGAAAATAGAATAAATTGCGTAAAGCAGGTAGATGAATTAAAAATCTACCTGCTTTTTTTATGCCCAAAATTCAGTGAAAGGAGAAAACCAAATGAGGTATAAAACAGATTTAGATGCAGTCAAGTACATGGCGGTGTCACTGCTTCACACACGTATTAACGAAACCAAATTCTCACCGATGGTTGTTCAGCATCCCTTCACCAACTCCGCTTTCGTAGGAATAAGCAGTAACGGTGAAATGGAACTGCTCAACATTTTAGAGAGTGCGGAAGGTAAAGTTAAATGGCAAGAGTTTATGGAAAAGCAAATAACAAATGCCGACAGCGTTTACCGAATATTTATGATGGTCAATAAACCCTATGCTCTAACCTTCCTAAAACTCGCATCCAAACACCTATCGTTTGATGACTTTTCAAGGATACTCGGAGATGCATGGATTATGTCAGAAAATCCAAACGGCGATGCAAATGTAACTAAGGGCGAACTGATAGAATTTTTTGTTGCAGCCGATCCCGAAGTTATAATGACAGCCGAAGAAAGAAAACAGTTGGATGAGCTTGACGATGTAGTAACGGTATACAGAGGTGTTACCTCATACAACGCAGATAATGTTCGTGCTCTGTCATGGTCGCTCGAATACGATACAGCCAATTGGTTTGCTCATCGCTTTGATGAAGACGGAACTGTGTATCAGGCACAGGTAAATAAAAAGGATATCCTCGCTCTTTTCAACGGAAGAAATGAAGCGGAAGTAATAGTCAATCCACACTGTTTAAAACAAGTGTGCGAAGCTGAGGAAATGAGCCAAGGCTTCACCCAATCTATGTAGAAAGGAAGTAAGCAATGTCACAAAAATCAAAATTTCGAGAATGGCTTGAAAGTGATTCGTATAAGCACTTTGTTTTTGATGAAGGTACAGTAACATACACCACATTTATCAAGGTGGCAAAGAATGATGACTTCGATTATCTGTTCTCACAGACATTTTATACTGGAAGTCATATTAATAGAGATGACCGCTTGTATTTTAGCGGTATGTACTGCAAACGAGATGGTCAAGTCTACTGCGCCTATAATCAACTAAAAAGACTTATCCCCGAATTCGAAGAAAGCAAAGGTCAGTATGCAATGGCTGATGAAGTTCAAAGATATGTAAGCGGAAAAATAGGGTATATAGTGATTAATAATCCGGATATATACTCAACAAAGCGTCCTATTAGCGAAGAAGCCGAAAAGCAGTTGCAGGATTATAATGAAAGAACTGTCAAAGGCTATGCTACAGAGAACTTCTTTGCCAACATCTATGCCGATTCACTTGAATACGAAACGGATTATCAGTTTAAAGGATGGGATGAAGATAATCTGCTTGAATACATTCTTGACCCCAAACAGTTCATTGATGATGAGGCGCAAAAATATTTAGAAGAACATATTGATGACATCCTGTTAAACCTTAGAAAACTTGAAAGCCTTAAGGAACATCTTGCCGAAATTGAAAATGCAACCGACAGTCCACTGCACCGAATCAAAGCAATCAGCAAAGCTGTCGGGGATTCGGGCGCACAATCTGTAAAGGTAACCATTCTCAAAAACGGTATAGAGTTCTCGTTCAAAACGGCAACAGATACATTAAAAAGGTCGCAAGGTTTATACAGCCGATGGGATATACCTGCGGCAGAGCGCAGAGCTTATGAGGAACTATTCAAATATGACTCTTACCGACCGGAAGAAATAAAAGAAATTATGTATCGAGGTCACCCGATATACTCAGCAGAACCTATCGAGCCTATTCAAACCGAAGGCTTAGAACAAACAATGTAAGGAGAAAGAAATGAATATACATCAGGAAGAACTAAAAAGAAAATTATCAGCACTTGGATGCAAGACTGAATTCGATGAAGAATTCAGAACACTCAGTATCGAATACGGCGACTTTGCTCTCGGTTTTCAGGACACGGACGGTGTGTTGCATTATACGAGAGATATGCTGAATTCGGAAGCAAACGAGAAACTTGATGAAGTCATAGACCTTCACCGTAAGATTAAGGAATACACAACCAAGTTCATCAATGCTCCGCATTTGCCGTATGACGATGTTAAGGAATACCGATTACTTGCTGAATACGGCGATACAATCCTTGCAGCCAATAATACCGAGCAAGGATTTATGTTCTGCACTTGGGAACAGGATAAAAAGCACAACTATGTAACGCGCGGTGATTACACCACCGACTATGAGTACGCAAAAAGGTCTTTTGCAACACGCTCAGGTCTTGTAGATAAACACCGCCTCTTCTCATTAGAAGAAGCAACGAATATCTATAAGTGCATTCAGTATGCAAAGGATAACTGCGAAACACTTGACTATGAACAGGAAGAAAAACTCAAAAGCTTACTTGATAAGCTTAAATTTGGCTATGAACAGCTTGAGGAAGAACAACCGAATTTTTCGGATTGCGAAAAACAATCAGTGGATGCAGGTCCAAGTATGATATAGGAGGTAATGTAAATGATTCAGAAAACAGAATCAAAATGGCAGACTTTACAAAAATTTATTAATGGTTATCTGCAAGAAAACACAAATTACCGTGCAGGTGCTATTTATGAGGCATACCTCAATGAATGCGATTCTGCCGATATATCCCGAAAGGATTTTGAAATGTTTCTGCGCGACCAAGTTATAAAGGATGACGGTATGCTCAAGCGGGTATCTCACGGAGTTTATACCATGAGGAGTTCTCCCGAGGACAAAGGTGTATTTTTTAGCCGAGTAAATAAAACTAATGAAATTTCCCTTGATGAGATTTTGGATAATAGTGTTGAATTAATGTCAAAAATCAAAGCGGTATTTCAAAAACTTAATAATTTTGACGGTGTTTCATTTCCCGCTCAAATGGAGCTTAAGCGCCTGAAAGAATTGCTTACTAATAGCATGGATGTCTCAATCACACATATTACCGCAATAATGGCTTGGTGTGAGGATAATGTATATATTCAAGCGCAAGAAAATGACCAAACCGTCAAGCTGATTTAATTACAATTCAATATAGAATACGCCCTTGACTTTTATTAAAGTTGAGGGCTTTTTTATTTCCACGAAGGGATTGAAATTTATGCATTTCACAGATGATGAATTACGCAAATATGAGTATTTAATGAAAGGGGTGCCTAACTTTAAACCGCGCGGACACGGCATAACGGTAGTGTGCGGTTTTAAGTACGTGCCGATGTACGAAACAAGAAAACAGTTAATTGTGTGGGCGACACAAAATATAAAACATCCTGAATTCAGGATTAGATTAAATAACTATCTTTTAGAAAAAGGAGAATATGTGATGGATTTTGTTAGTAAAAACCATAAGGAAACATTTGAGGAAAATATACGGAGAGCGAACCGCAAAAACAATACGCTTTTAGCAGCAATCTATCTGCTTTCTGCAAATTTCAGACTCCAAAGAGCAGCGCGGGTGCATATATACAATAATCAAATCAACTTTAAAAAGATATCAACTAAGTACATCACAGAAGAAGGATATACTTTGCTTTGCGCAGCAAGAGATTTATATTTGAACACAAAATACATATCAATTACAGATTTGTGCGATGAAAAGTTAATATCCCCCGAAATGTTTGGTCTTATTTGTACGGCAATAGGAATAAAACGCTTTGGTCTTAGAGCGTTAGGTATGGAAAGCGAGGAATAATAATGATTAAATTAAAAGTGGGAACAGGTCTCTATTGTGATATAACTTTTCCTTGCAGCGACAATGTATTGGAAGAAAAGCTTAAATCCATAGATATAAAAAATAACATTCCATCACGGGCTAATGTAATTGAGGTTATTGAACCGAAAGAACTGCCACTGAAACTAAATATGATACATAACCTTGATGAAATTAACTATCTTGCTAAAAGGATGGAAAGTTTCACACCACACGAAATGGATACATTTATTGAGATGGTAAAAAGCGAAGAATACTATATGCCATACGACTTCATAAATGCAACCTTTAATCTACAGTGCTATGCTCTTTTTCAGGATGTAAGTTCTATGGAAAATGTCGGCAAGGCATATATGTTTTCAAAGTCGGGATGCATCTCGCAGTCTGAAATTGAAAACACAGATTTTGCAGCTCTCGGCAAGGAAATATTAAACAACGGCGAAATAACAATAACTGATCACGGACTTCTCTGCAAGGTTGACGGTGTAGAAATCAATCAAGTCTATAACGGAACTATCTTCCCCGAATACGACCATAACGGAAGTTCGCTGATAACTGTTGAATTGTCCTATTACGATAATACCGAATATCTCTACCTGCCCGATGATGATTGGGCAATTGTAAAGGCAGTTGCAAGACTCGGTGCAGATTCGGTGGATGACTGCAAATGCCACATCAGTGATATCAGCACAGATATCGGCGGCACCAAGAAGATGCTCAATGAGGTGCTTGAATACGAAGACCTATTCGCTGTCAATAAGATAACCTCATATATAAATATTGCAGATATGGATTTGAAAAAACTCCAAGCACTTATTGAATATTCGGATGCCACAGACAGCACAACTATCTGTGTCCTTGCTGAACGCATTGATGATTTTACCTACATTGAAGATATTGAGGATGACGAGGACATCGGAAAATACTTCGTTGAAAACGATGAAGATTACAGTGTGAGCGCAGAGCTTGAAGACTTTATCAAGTACGATGAGCTTGGCGAACACCTTCGTGAAGAAATGGACGGTAAGTTCGGTGAACACGGATATGTAAGTATGAATAATCAAGTCGATACCCTCGAACAAATCCTCGAAGAATATTCAGGACAAATTCGTGGTGTAACTATGGGAGGTATATAAATGCCGGAAAATATCAATAAATTATGGGAATATGCCTGTTCAGGCAATACCGAAAAGCTTAAGGAATACTACGATAACGGCGGCAGTATCAACAACCGTTATTTCAGATTTGGTGAAAGTCATTCACTGATTATGGGTGCATTCCGTAACAGCCATTATGATACCGTAGAGTATCTGATGTCGGTTGGCGAAGGACTTACAAATAAGGAATATTCAGATATAAGAAATGAAATGCGCAGGATAGAAATATTACGACGTTTAACTACGCAAAAACAACAAATAAATGATGAGGGGAAATGTATGATTAAAGCAATAGTACAGTATAAAGATGATACCGTAATTATCAAATTTCCAAGTGATTATGATATCAGTAAACAACTTTTATCGGTAGGTATTGATAAAAAAGCAGGGGATATACATATTACAGATAATGAAGATGATGAAATAAAGGTAAAACTTTATTCGGATAACGATTTTGGAAATAAGTTAATACCCTTGTTTCATGAGGATAGCACACTTGTAACTGTAAGGGTTGCGGTAGATTTGCTTACAAAGGCATCGGATGAAATAAAGAATATGATGGAGGCAGATATACTTTATGACCAATATGAAAGTATAAATGATGTGTTTGCTGATGTTAAACAGTATTTGGATGATATTGAAATACATTCAGAAAAGTTTTACTTCCCGCTGACAGGTAATATAGACGAGGGTGACGGTAATATGTATACGGTTGGTGATGCATATATGAAAAGTGTGGAAGGTGTTTTAAAAAAGGTTCTTGATGATGTTAATGCAAGAGATAAGAAAAATATGGCTGAATATTACGACGGTGATGAAGAACTTAAATTAAAGCTTATTTCAGCCGATTGGGATTTGGAATATAAGGGAGATATGTTTTACGGTGTTGTAACAGTAAAAACCACTGAAGCATTAACATCCGAAGAAACCGAGAAAATAAAGGCTTTCATATCCTCACAGAATGATTCGGGTATAGGAGAGAGTGTTGAAAGCGTTCCTATTGACAGCGAAGACGGAATGCTGTTTGTTTCGTTCTGGCATGGCGGTAATGATTATTTTATATATACCGAAAAAGAGATGGATAGTTTTCTAAACACAAAAAATGAACAAGTAATGGGAGGAATGTAATATATGTCTGTTTTAAATTTCAAGTTAAAAAATAGAATTGGAGATGAAAAATATGCATGATTTTGCAAAATGGGAACATTTGGCTGAGCAATACCGTAAAACTCATCCGCCCGGCACAAGATTAGTGTTATTAAGTACATCTGAAACCTTGCACCCAATACCAATCGGTATGAGAGGAACTGTTGACCACATCGATGACCAGTGTAATATTTTTATGAAATGGGACAACGGCAGGACATTGCCAGTAATTCCCGAAGCCGACTCTTTTAGAAAGTTAACTGATGAGGAATTAGCTCAAGAACAGTCGGCTCAAAGGAAAGTAGTTGAGTTTGGTGACGAATGTGTAATTAGTATTCCTGCCAAACCTATAGACTGCAGCAAGTTAGGATACTTCGATGAGCTTGAATACGATTGTTGGGATTTGGTTAAAAAATACTGTGCGAGGTTCGGCATTGAAATTAAAAGCGGCGATATTAGCTTTGATATTGCCAAAGGTATTCAAGACCATATTATCGAGCAGTTCCAAAATGCAGGTGTGGAATTTAACTTTAATAATGATATAACCGAAGGTGAAACTCCGGTTCTTGGAATGTGAGGTGTAAATAGAAAATTAAATAAGAAATAGAGAGTCGGATGCTTTATGGCAATCCGTTTTTTTGATATGTTTTCAGGTATCGGTGGGTTTAGGTCGGGACTTGAACGAGTAGGCGGATTTGAATGCATCGGTCACTGTGAAATAGACAAATACGCAAATATTGCTTACAGCGCAATACATAACCCAAAAGAAAGTGAGATGTTTTTTAATGATGCAAGAACAATCAATCCAAAAGACCTGCCACGAGTTGACCTTATATGTGCCGGCTTTCCATGCCAAAGTTTCAGCATTGCTGGAAAGCGACTCGGATTTGCAGATGATACAAGAGGTACTCTCTTCTTTGAAATTGCCCGAATCGCTGCAGAAAGACGGCCTGCATTTTTATTCCTTGAAAACGTCCCAGGACTGTTATCGCATGACAAAGGCAGGACATTTGAAACCGTCATCGCCGCGCTTACTGAGTTGGGGTATGGCGTTGAATGGTGTGTACTTAACAGCGCGAATTTCGGAGTGCCGCAATCGAGACGGCGCCTGTACATTGTCGCAAATTTTGGAGGAAAATGCACCGGCGAAGTATTCCCTCTCTCCCAAGGCAATGCAGAAACTCTGCATGAACTTATTGGAGGCTCACAAGGTAGCAGGGTTTACACAATTGACGGAACCGCATGTACCCTGTGCGCAAGCGGTGGCGGCGGAGGAGGAAAAACCGGACTGTATTTTATAGATGCTAATCCCGACCCCGTAATAACTTATGATGCAAGATGTATAACTGCCCGACAGGATGCAGGTATCAGTAATCATAAGGGCGAGCATTCTGCTGTATTTATAGAAGCACCGAGAGCATTTATTACTCCAGACAGAATACCGCGCCAACAGGGAAGATGGTTTAAAAATCCTGATGAACCTATGTATACCATAACCGTACAGGATGTTCACGGCGTATGGCATCACGGTTGGGTTAGAAGATTAATGCCTATTGAATGTTGGAGATTACAAGGATTTACGGATGAACAATTTCAAAAGGCTGTTGATGCAGGTCTTACAGACGGACATCTGTATAAACAGGCAGGCAATGCCGTAACTGTAAATGTAATTGCAGCAATAGGACAAAGAATTAAAGAATTAAATGAAAAATATCACATTATTGGAGGGTAGAAAATGAATAAAAATTTAGTAATTGAAATAGCCGCTGAAAAACCGTATGAAAAAGGTTTTAGCTATGCAAGGTTAGGCTTTCCCGCAACATCAGCAGAAATTGCAGATTTAAAACATAGGGCAAGGCTTACAGGCAGAGAAGATGCGTTTACAGATATTCGTATTCTTGAAAGTCACAAATTGAAATCACTTGTTGGAGTAAGAATAAATAATTGGTCGTATAAGGAATTGAATTTTTTAGCGCACCGTCTTCAAAGCATGTCGGATGAATCGCTTATATCTTTAAATGCTATTTTTGATAAGCAAATTAACGAAGGTAAATTCTTTGATGGCGTAGGTATCATAGATATTATAAATATGACATATGGCCACGAAGATGTAATGGTTGCATCTTATGTAACAAATTTAGAACTTCTCGGTAAATTCTCAATACAAAACGGCTTATATACCGCGCTGCCTGAGATACCTGAAATTGATCCGAATTTGCTAAATGTGGCAAAGGTTGGAGAACTTCAGCAAAAGGCAGATGGCGGTATTTTTTATGACAGATATTATGTAGTTGCAGGTGAATACAAGCCTCAGGAGGTTTATACGAGCAAAACTGTACCCGAATTTGAAGATGAGGAAACAAAGTTTGCGGTTTTCAGCGTAGCTCTCGGAAAATCTGTAGATAACATATCTGAAATAAAATCAGTCAATAAAGAGTGGTTTCATTTGCCGCAGGAAAGGAAATATCTTGAAAAACAAATAAAGGAAAGATTAGAGTGTCCTTTGAGTGAGGCTACCTGTTATGAAGTGAAATCTGCTATTCCGCAGATTGATATGTATACTTTCGCAAAGGGATTTAATATTTTCACATTAAACGATATTGCCCTTGGATATAAGAAAGCGAGAGAGTTTGATAAAATCAAATTCAAGGCTGTTTTAGAAGGACATGGTGTTGGAAGTTTAGCTGATATACCCGATATATTTGAGCGCCTTTCTAAATATGAATTGGCACATTATTGCGATAATTCGGGCGAATATTTTAAAGAATATATTTCTCAAAATACCGATGCTCGCTTTGATGACAAATGGCTTAAAAATATTGACGGTGCTAAAGAAGGCATAGACTTAATGCGAATAAAGGGCGCGGCGTTTACAAAATACGGTGTTATTTCTGACGGTAAGCATTCTTTGTTCTCTCCTGTGCCTTATGGAGAGCCTGATGAAACAGAGGAAGAAACCGAAGAAGCAGAGGAAGAAGTTCAGACAGGAGGTATGCAACTATGAGTATAACAAAGATAACCAAAAATGAGTTGAGACTTATGAAGGGTAAACAAGGTCTTATTCTAAGAGGCTGCGGCGGTGAAATATCCGAATGGATAGACGGAGTTAACCGTGATTTCACTAAAGAAAGAATCCTGCTTGACGGAACGAAATTCAAGGATGTTTCAGTCTTTGATTTTAATGATGAAACCTGTATTCTGTATCCTTTCACCGAAGATTTAAAAATCAACCTCGGTAAACTCTCGATTTGGAGAGTTCGAACAAGCGAAGTGTTTGGCGGCATGTGGTTAACTGACTTTGTAGAAGGACAACTGGGCGGCTTTGTAAATGATACAGGACTTACCACAGGTCAGGCTGTAAGATTTAGCGAAAGCGGTTGGTATAAAGGTAAGACCGCAGAAGAAATTGTCGCAATGCAACTCTTTGAGCCAAAGCTGATAGTTCCAAAATTTGAAATATTCCATAAGGCAATTGAGGAAGCCTTGGGTGTACCCGTGCAGACGGTTGAGTTTGGCTTCTGCAAGGATAAGCTACAACAATCCTTCAAGGAAAAGGTCGTCAATGCTGAAGAACTCATTGAGAAAATGCTACAGGAGAAAATACAGTTTATCTCTCGTGCCGACCAAGATAAAATATACTTTCATAACGAAAAGCTGAAAGAAATGATTAAGGATGTTAGTGAGTTGGAAATATATGAAACACCCGACTTTCAATGCGATCAATCAGGCGGTTATCCTGTTTGCTTGTGCGTAAGCTGGGAAAAAGAAATTGCTTGGCTCAAGATGAAAAATATCTCTGACACCGAAGGTATTAATACCGATAAAGTTGAGGAGATGTGTGCCGATTTTGGTATTAAAAAATGCGTGGATGACGAGCAGTTTAATAAAATATTGAAAGAACTTGGCGATGATGCATTTTATAGTGATTATATTCCAATCGATGATGAAGGTCAGGTGCAAAGCATATGACATATAAGGTTAAACTTATAGGGGATAGAGAGGTTGAAGTAACCCCAAAAGTTCAGCTATATCCGGTTACGGATTTTATGGGTAAAAATCTGCATAGCTTGGCTGTAAATCTTGAGTGGGTAAACCCCGAATCAGGTATGCTGGAATCTTTTGCTATGTTAACAGTATCTTTTGGTGAATTTATAGGTGTAAAGAATTGCACTTATATAGATACTAATAATTGTTTTTTTGCAGAACAACTATTGGAATATGGTATTGCCCGTGATACAGGATTTACTAAGCAAAGCGGTTTTTGCAAATATCCACTATGGGAATTTAAAGAGGAATTTTTAAAGGAACACGGTGCAGAAAACTATAAATATTACAGTGATGAATATGATAAGTATATGAAAGATAATTTAGGTTATGATGGAGAAGAAAATCTTGATGTAACCGATGAAGCAGACCCCGATATAAAAATGGAGGGGATGCAATAATGATTAAATTTTTAATATTTATGGGTGGTATGATGGTCGGTGGCCTTATAGCAATAGTTGTGCTTTGCTGTCTTATGATAAACAGGTGTGAAAGACCAGCAAGAGAAAAAAAGAATAAATAAAACAAGAAATTTAAAGGTATCAATCGCTTGTATAACGGTTGATACCTTTTTTATATACAGGCGGTTGAATGCCTCAAAAGTGAGGTGATATTAATGAAAACCCCTGTATCGCGTGTAGGAAACAAAACTGCAATCCTTAATATTTTATATGCAGTATTTCCGCTCGGTTTTAATAGATTTATAGATGTGTTCGGAGGCTCGGGAAGCGTGCTGCTCGGCAAACCCGAAATACAGCCTTTTGAAGTATTTAACGATTTTGACCGAAACCTTGTAAATCTTTTTAGATGTATGAAAGAAAGAACTATGGCGGTTATCCGAGAGCTTGGCTTTTGCAATCTGAATTCACGTGATGATTTTAATGCCATAAAGAAATTTTTTAATCATGAAAAATTCGATGATAGATTTCTTGCAGAGGAATTGGAACTTACTAAAATTATGCTTCCGCCTCCGAGCGCAGAAGAAATGATTGAAATGAGAACAAGGATAACTACCGATTATGATGTCAGACGAGCCGCGATGTATCTAAAACTTCTTCGTTACAGTTATTCAAGCGGAGGGAAATCCTATGCAAGCCAGCCTTTTGATATCCGCAAGCTGTTTGATTTGATACAAGAGCTTGAAAACAGAATGGCAAATGTTGTTGTGGAAAATCAGGATTTTGAAACCCTTATTAAACACTATGACAGACCGGATTCGTTGTTTTATGCGGACCCGCCGTATTTTAAAACCGAGGATATGTATGAGGTGGATTTCAGTTGGGATGACCATGTAAGACTAAGAGATACATTGAAAAATATAAAGGGTAAGTTTCTGCTTTCATACAATGACTGCCCTGAAATAAGGGAGCTGTATAAAGATTTTTCAATGTTAGACTTTTCGCGTGTTCATTCAATGGCTCAAAGATATGATGCCGGAAAGGAGTTTAATGAATTGCTTATCGGCAACTATGACCTTTATGAGCGTGAAAAGGGAAAACCGCGTCAGCTAACAATGTTTAATCTCTATGGAGATGAAAATTATGATTATGAAAAAATATTAAAGGAGTGCATTATCTCGTGCAAGATAAAAAAATAATTGATTGCTTTAATCTTTCTGTTCCGCTTGAACTGTTTGAAGAAGCGGGTATAGAACCTAACGGCATAATAGAGATGAGTGTTCAAAACGGTAGAATTGTTATAAACAATCCCGATACCACCAACGATATATTATGCGATGAAGATTGCGGATGCTGTCCGATAGAGATGGTAAGATGCAGTAACATAAGAAGACGGAATGTGAGGTGTAAACAAAAATGACTTTATTTCGTGTTCTCGGTAAAAAAGGCAGAATAACAATTCCTTTTGAAATCAGACAAAGGATGGGCTTTAAGTATAACGATATTCTCTCTTTTACCGAATCTAAAGACGGCAGAACTGTTGTTGTAAAGCGCGAAAAGATTTGCGATGACTGTAAGGAATGCAGTGCGATAAAGACTGATGAAATCACGCTTTATGATTTTCTGAATAATCTATCGCCTGAACAGCAACGCGCAGCGCTTGTGCATTTATCAGTAAAATGGGCTGAAAAGGAAAACGGTGGTTTTAATGCAGAATAATATTGAGATTGATATCGGTGATATGACAACCGTAAATGTTACAGAGCTTGTTGACTGTTTAAAAAATTTGCATGAAAGATTAGTGAGCAACTATAATGACGGCGCTGAGTTTAATCAGTTTGAAGAAGATAGAAGCGCAGTTTTACAAGCCGTTGAGATTATGGAAGAATATATAATTAACAATAACGGACATGTAAATGTAATAGAGTTATAGGAGGTGACATCAAATGTCTATACGAATTACAAACAGACTGTTGTTTTCAGGTAAAACCGAAAGAATCACCGAGCTTTTTGAGGATATAAAATCAGATAAACACGGTATAGGTACTTTGGATTTTAATAAGCTGATACCTATGCCGGAAGAACTGAATATAGAGTGCGGTTCTGCTATGAATAGGGGAGTTGCGTATTATAAAAGTTTTGTATCAGATTATATGTTTTCAAAGAGATTAAAGAAAATAGATTACTTAAATATTCCTAAAGAAGCTGAACAGTTGCACCTCAAATATTATAAGCATATTCCAAAAGAGGAATGGGAACTCGGCAAAAAAGCCTTTAGAAACCAAATTAAATACGGAGCAAGAGATTGGTATCATTGGGCAATACAAAACTGGGGACTTAAATGCAGTGCATACGGTTTTAAAGTACCCGAAGAGCGTGAGCCGAATAAGATAATATTTGATACACCCGATTATGCTCCGCATAAAATAATTCGGATGATAGCAGAGAAATATCCCGATGTAGAAATAACTCACGAATGGACAAGTGAGGAACTTAACACAAATTGCGGTTCAAAGATTTACAAGAACGGTATGCTTTCAGAAGAAATATACCCTGTAACCGAAATTGAAAAGTGTGAATTTGCAGTGCAGGTGTACGAGGTGAACACACCCGAAGATTTAGGTATCACAATGAATTCTGACGGTACGTCATACATACGGATAACAGATGATGATTTCGACCTTATAGAAATTTTCGACCGAAAGGCATTGTTCACGAATGATAAATTATGGACTGTAGATATACCCAAAGGCATGTATTGTTATCATCTGCGTCATGATGATGTCGGCGGTCTTAACTTTGTAGCCTTAGAAAAGTATGTTTGTGTTAATCACGGAGGTACGGTTATAACCAAAGAGCCGATAGATTTCGGTGACAAAGATTATATAAAAATAACCGAAGATAATTATCCCAATTTTTTAGGTGAGGGTGAATTATCTCTGCAACAGTTTATGAATGATGATTATGAACTGGACGAAACAACGGAAGGAATGAATATGTCATGAGCGAACATAAGTTAGTTTACCTATGGTCTAAAAGGGATGCTATTCATTCGGGAGAAATCAATGAATGGCGGGAAAGCTTTAAAGAAAACTGTTTCTGCGCAAGAACCATTGAAAAGGTTATTGCTGAAAATTATAAAGATAATAAGCTTCAGGAATGCGCCAAACAGGTGATTGAAGAATTCGGATTTAATAGAGTTAATTGGGTGTTAAGCAATTCTATTCAGCGTAAGGCAAATGATGGAAGAATATCTGATGAAAATAAAGAATGGGCAAAAGAAAGATATATTCCTAACGAGGAAGATGCGTGGCAGTTTGAAGTTGCTTCGCATCCCGGACTTTTGGATTTATTTGCAAAGGATGCAAGAAAAGCTTGGAATGAACTCGGTCTGTATGACAAAACTCATTGTAGTAATGAGGAGAATTACGAAGACCGAGTTCTTATCCTTAGACCTTCTATCTTTAAAGATGAGTTTAAAAAGCCTGAATTTCAGTTGTTTTATGCTAATTGCGGTAACGGTTGTAATCCAAATGCATCCGGCACAAAGGTTTTCGGATTTTTTATAGCTGACGGCGAAGAAATGAATTACCGCAGAGGTGACTTTTTTGGGGTTATGAAGACGGAATTGATTCCCGATTGGGCTAAGGCAAAAATTAATGAATATTTATCTCAGGTGGATAAGCCGGAGATAAGGATGGAAGGCATGTAAAATATTTTTAAAATTTGGAGGAAAATAAAATGTCAAATCAAAATAATAAAACTAATAAACAGCAGTATCAAAAGCGTACACCTATTAAGGCTCAGATAGACAGTGTTGTGAACTATCCTGATAGCAAGCTCAAAGCTTATGCGAGTATTAGGATATATGATAGATTTTGTGCTACAGGTTTCCGTGTTTACGAGGATGAAAAAGGTCTCTTTGTGATGTCTCCTTCAAGAAAAGTAGGTGACAATTATCAGGATACTTTCTTTTCTCTTAATAAGAAAGACCGAGCATTAATACAAAATGCTGTAATCAAAGCGTATGAAGAAAAAATGCAGCAGACTGAAAACAATGAGCAGTCAGAGAATAAAACGTCCCAACATAACGAGTCAGAACAGGGTATAGCGCCGAATATGTAGCCTTAGTGGGATTTATCTTGACTTTGTCAAAATGTGTAGATATAATGTTCGCGGGTGATATATATGGAACAATCAAAAGAAATAAAAAAGGATAACAATTCAGTTGAAGAAAGCATCATAAAGTCTTACGAATACGGATTGCCCGATTATTTGCAGAAAGACCTTGATGCGTATAAAGAAGGTCTCGCAAACGGTTCCACATTAATTGATTGCTTATGGGGCGAGCTTTATGGAAGCATTAATATGGCAGAAATAAGTGACGGCTTAATAACTCCCGACCATGCTGATTATCTAAGGCAAAAGTTTTTATGGGGGAATATAAAATAAATATTCATACACGAAAGTACCGTACAAGATGCGGTACTTTTATTGTTTTTAGAGGATTTTATATTTTTTTGCATGTTTGTCTGGACTTTTGAGAAGTTGTCGGTATATTGTGTGGGTAGAGGTGAAAGTTTATGATTAAAAAAATTATTGCAGTATTTATCCTTTTGAGTTTAATATTATCGGTATCGGGCTGTGAAAAAGAAATAGCAGTTGTAGAAGTAAAACCGAAAATCGAACCGCAAAAGGCGACAGTAGAAATAGCTTCGGTAGCAGAAACGGTAAGTGAAACAGAACTTTCAGATGAACAGGAAATAATAGAACCTGAGAAAGCTGAACATAATGTTAAGAAGCCTGAAATCACGGTTTCGACACCCGAAACAGATGTGTCAAAAGAGAAAAATCAAGAAAATAATGAAAAAAGGGAACTAAAGTTCCTTGACACAGAAACAAATGAAGAAATCGAGAGCGTACCAATACCTCCGCAAGTAGTTCAAGCAACGGCAGAAGACGGTAGAAAAATAGCGGATAAGATACTTGAATATATAAATTCCAATAGAACGGTATCAGCGATAAAACTTGAGGGATTAACAATATATGCGGAATACCGAAGCCGACAGTTAATATCCAACTTTGCTCACAGTACAAATGATGAACGTGCCGCCGCCACTGCATTAGAGTACGGAGAATATATAGAACCTTCGCTGTACGGAATGGATGGCGAACCGTATTATACATCCTGCTCCCGTGAAGCTATAGCCAAAGCCGGATATGCAGGTACAGTGGATGAAATAGCCCAAAGGTTTGCAAGCCTAATAAAAAACAGTGCAAAGCATTGGTGCTATGTCGGTGCAGATGAATATTTGTACATAGGTGTAGGTGTTACCTATGAAAGCGGAATGTGGTACTGCGATGTGGCTGTAGCTAAAGAAAACACCGATGAAAAGTAAGTAAATAACATTAGTTTCTAACTCTGTGACCGAGGTTGCAGAGTTATTTTTATTTCAAAAATTTTTAAATTGAAAGGATTGACTGATTATGTCAAAGAAAAATTTTAAAAGGTTATTGTCCCTATTTCTCGCGGTAATTATGCTTATTTGCATGAAACCGATGACAATATTTGCAGCGCCCGCCTCGGATATACCTGCTGAAATGTTAGATAATGCATTTCTTGATGCCTTAGAGTATACGGGATATAAGGTGCAAACTCAAAAGGATGACGGAACCATATTTAAGAAATACAGTAGCTCGGCTCCTGCTTCGGTGCGTTCAGGTATCTCTTACGGAACAGGTCCGTCCGGTCTTGAAACCGTATCAAACTCAGGTACAGCTACAGGCTTAGCGCCGGATATTTCAAAGTTTGAAGCAAACGGTCTTTGCTGTGCGAGTTATGTTAGTTATGTGTATTATAACTATCTCCCTAATATTGCGGGTATAGATACATCAGGAACTCCTGCGCCCGCTAATCCGAGAGCAGCCTTAGCATATAAGAATGCGGCTGATTCGTGGATAGCATCAGGTATTGCCCGCAGTATCCCTTTTACACAAAATTCAGACGGCTCAGGATTTGCTTCAAGTGAAATTATTCCTATAGGCTCACTTATAGCATTCAAGAGTATCTCTACAGGTACTATTGCCCATGTTGCTGTTTATGCGGGATATTATAACGGAAACCATTTTATAACTCACGTAGGCAATGAAAGAGGTCCTGAGATTTGTACAATTTCGGGTATGTCAAAGGGCGGAACTCCGCAGGTGGTGGCTCTCATTTCTGCGCCCGAATTTGTAGAATCAAACGGTGCTATTGAGGTATATAAAAAGGATACAGAAGGTA
This sequence comes from Acutalibacteraceae bacterium, assembly GCA_045588995.1. Taxonomy (GTDB): domain Bacteria; phylum Bacillota; class Clostridia; order Oscillospirales; family Acutalibacteraceae; genus UBA737. The sequence continues at coordinate 40,790 of JAZNFF010000068.1, read as the reverse complement.
ATAACCTTTCGGGTGCGGTATTTGTTGCTACCAACGATGAAACGGGTATCCAGTATAGAATAGGTCCTACTAATGCAAACGGTTACGCTATAAGCGATGATGCAGTGCCGTATGGCAGTTATACCGTTAAGGAAACTGTATTCCCGACAAATTATCGTGCATACGGGCAAACTGAATGGAATGTGACGGTATCATCAAGCAATAACGGTATAGTTACAATAAATGCAGTAAATGAGGTAATCCCCGGAGGTGTTAAGATTGTTAAAACCTCTGAGGACGGTGTTGTAGACGGAATATCATTTAAAGTTAAGGGAAACGGAACAGATAAAACTGTTACGACTGCAAACGGCGGTACAGTTACGGTAGATAATCTAAAACCGGGAACGTATACAGTGACCGAAACGGTTAAGGACTATTATGAACCGCAGGAAACAAGAACTGTAACAGTAGTAAGCGGTCAGACAGCAACGATTAATTTTAATAATAAACTAAAACGTGGAGAACTAAAGGTAATTAAGTTTTGTGAGGATGATTTATGCGAGGGCTTGGAATTCAGGCTTTCGGGTACTTCTGTAAGCGGTTTGAAGGTTGAGCAGTACGCTGTTACAAATGCAGAAGGAATTGCTTTGTTTGAGGATGTTCTCATTTCAAAAAATCTTGTGTTAGAGGAAATTAATACACCTGCAAGATATGTAATCCCCGATAGCCAAACGGTTGCTGTCGAATGGAATAAGGTTAGTGAAACCACAGTTAATAATACTCTTAAAAAATGGAGAGCAGAAGTACATAAGGTAGATAAAGAACTAAATACCTATGGCAATACACAGGGAGATGCAATTCTCGAAAATGCGGTATACGGTGTATTTAAGAATGATGAATTATTAAAGTCTTATACTACGGATAAAAGCGGATATTTTATCACGGATTATTTTGATTGCGGTGCGAATTATTATATTAAAGAAATAACTGTACCCGAAGATAACGGATATTTGCTTGACAGTACAAAATATTATCTTGGGGCAGAGCCTGAAAACTATACAGCAGAACTCAATACTTTAAATTTAGATGTATATGAACAGGTGAAAAAGGGTGTTATCGGAATAGTGAAACACACCGATGATGGTTCAACACAGATTGAAACACCCGAAGTCGGAGCCGAGTTTCAGGTGTTCTTAAAGGCGGCAGGCAGTTATGAAAACGCAAAAGAAACCGAAAGAGAACAGCTTGTAATAAATAAGCACGGCTTTGCTGTTACAAAGGAACTGCCTTACGGTGTTTATACTGTAAGACAAATTAAAGGATGGGAAGGAAAAGAGTTTATTCCCGATTTCGATGTATTTGTAAGGGATAACGGTGAGCTGTATAATTTCATCATAAATAACGCCGTATTTGAATCATTTATAGAAATAGAGAAAAGAGATGCAGAGTCAGGTAAACTTATACCTGTTTCGGGCGTTGGTTTCAAAGTTCGTAATACAGATACAGGAAAGTATATTGTTCAGCGTATAAATTATCCGACACCGACAGATATTGAAGTTTATTATACAGATAACAACGGTAGGCTTATGCTTCCTGAAAAATTGCCATACGGTAATTATGAAATCATTGAAGAATGTACAGCATACGGTTATGTACTTGATACAAACCCTGTGACCTTTAAGGTTGACGGCAGTAAAACTGCGGTAACGGTAGAAAAACATAATATAGCACAAAAAGGTACAATTACCGTGAATAAAACGGGAGAAGTATTTTGGTCGGTTTCGGAAACTGACGGTGTGTATCAGCCTATATATAAAGAAAAAGGTCTTGAAGGTGCAGTATTCAGTGTAATTGCTGCCGAAGATATTTGTACACCTGACGGTACAGTAAGATATACCGAGGGCGAGGTAGTAGATACTATAACAACAGGAGAAGACGGTACTGCAACAACTAAATCTTTATATCTTGGTAAATATGAAATCCGCGAGATAAAAGCACCCTACGGTATGATTAAAAATGATGAGATTTATACTGCAGAACTTGTATATGTGGGTGAAGAAATAAGCATTACAGCAACAGTTGTTTCGGTTGTTAATAAAAGACAAAAGGCAGTGATTTCCCTTAGTAAAGTTCTTGAAACAGATAAGAAGTTTGATATAGGAGAAAACGGAGAAATTCTTTCGGTAAAGTTTGGATTGTTTGCAGATGTCGAACTTGAAGCAAAGGACGGAAGCATTATCCCTATTGATGCGCTTATGGAAACTGCTTACTGTGATAAAGACGGAAATATAACATTTAAAACAGATGTCCCCGTAGGTGCGAAGCTTTATGTTAAAGAGCTTTCAGCCGATGAGCGATACATATTGTCGGAGGAGAAATATTATATTGAATTCGAGTATCAGGGTGAGGATACGGATATACTGTCCCTCTCCGTTTCTGGCGGCTTAAAAATTGAGAATAGATTAAAAAGGGGAAGTATCATAGGCAGCAAGGTTGATGAAGAAGGCAACAGTATAAAAGGCGCAGTATTTGGCATTTTTAAAGCAGATGCAACCGAATTTTCTGAAGATACCGCCATTATGATTTCAACCTCGGATAAAGACGGTGTGTTTGGTTTTGAAAATGTGCCGTATGGAACTTGGATAGTGCGCGAACTAGCGGCTGCCGAGGGATTTGTTTTAAACACTGAAATTTACACTGTAAATATAAATGAAGACGGTGCCGAAGAAAGCATTAAGGTTGTCAATAAAAGAATTGTTGTATTTACTTCACCTAAGACAGGAGATAATTCTAAAATCGGTTTTTGGATTGGTCTGGCTTCCGTGGCTTTAGGCGGAATTATTGCATGCTGTATTGTTGCAGTAAAAAACAAAAACGGCGGTTTTGACGATGAGGACGAAGACTGATGAAAAAGCAGGTATATATCTGTTCACCGCTTTTAGGCAATGTACCAAAAAATATTGCTGCGGCAGATAGATATAGACAGTATGCTATAGATTGCGGTGTATCGCCCGTAAGTATTCATGAAGATTACAGAGTTGTGAATTGGCAAAATGAAAAGCAATCGCAACACGCTCTTGAAAACGCCCTTACAAAGATATGGTGTTCGGATGAGTTGTGGGTTATGGGCAGTAACATAACCGAGAGAATGCGTGAAGAAATAGAATTTTGCAACGAATTTAATATTACGGTGCGGTACATCGGTAATAAACAGTTTAAATGCGGGCTGAACCCCGTAAAATTAAAAACGGAGGAAAATCATGATAAATAAAAAAATCAAAAAGCTGCTTATTATTTTAGCAGTAACAGTGTTGGTTATATTAACATTTTCTATGACTGTATTTGCAGAAACAGGTGACGTGGCAGGTGCTATAGAAAACACTTGGCTTGCAGCTAAAACTCAGGTACAGGCGGTAGTAGATAATGTTGTATTTCCTGTAGTGGATATGATATTGGCGATATTGTTCTTTGTAAAGGTGGGTACATCATACTTCGAGTATAAACGTAACGGTCAGTTTGAGTTTACAGCGCCGTGTATACTTTTTGCCTGTCTTATTTTTACTCTTACAGCACCGCTATATATCTGGACCATTATCTGATAACGAGGTGACGGCAAATGCTAATGTTTAATAAATACAGCGTTTACTCAGCACCCGATAAGTTGGAGTTTGAGTTCTATTCACCGACTTGGGATACGGCACAGAAAGAAGAAATATTACTTGACTACATAAAGGAACATAATCCGAGAAGTCTCAAGTTAAAGGAACAAACCTTTTATTACAATCATGTGTCCGAACCCGACAGAGTTCACGCTACACCGAATGAAATCAAACTTCTTGTATCATGCGGTGATTTATACTTAAATCCCTTCATCAATGCAGATACTCCTACAGACAAATATGGGTATTACGGCGATGCTCAGGTAATTGAACCTTTGTATGTAAAGCTCGGCGAAGAACACGGAAGCTATATTGAAGCTATGACCGAGCTGTATAATCAAGACAAGAATGCATTTATGGAAAGGCTTGGTGAAATCGCCGCTTACGATTTGTGCTTTAACAACATAGTGAGCTGTGGACAATGCTATACACAAGACTTTTTAAGAGAATTACTGAAAGAAGAAAACTCTCTTAAAACTCTTGGTGATGCATACCTGTCACAGATAGGATTTCCAATTGAAGACAGACTCCTAAAGGATTTCGAAGCAGCAACAAAATACGGTGTTACAAGCGAAATGAACCCTGCCAACCCCGATACCTATAAAGGACAACCGCATGAAGAAAGAATTTCTGCATTCCATAAATCTCTTGATGGTTTATATAAACACCTTACAGAGCAATGGAAAGGACTAACCGCTGACGAGGCCGTGCATAACGCTCTTAAAATGTTCACTTACGGACAGTTGTATGATGAACTCAAAAACAATCTCGGCAATTATCCGGCTAAGGATGTATATAACTTTGCCGAGGTTGGAAATGTCTTTGAACTCTTGGATATCCGCTATGTAGGAGAAAGAGTTCTTGACCAATTCTCAACGGCGAATTTCCCCGAAGTTCTGCATTCTCTGTATCCGCATATCGAACCCGAAAAAGATATATGGCATACTCCTCAAGAGCAAACTGTAGAACCGACAGCAGAAGCTCCGACTCAGAAATTATCAATGTGAAAGGACGGACAGTATGAACCTTTACGAAAAAGAATTAAGAATGATGTTCGCCGATACCGACATCATCAAAAACCCATTAATTGTCGGAAGAACTCTCACAGGCATACTCGATGAAGACCTCAGAATTAAACTGAAGATTATTGCATCAGAGGTACAAGGAAAATACGACACCATCCGCGCGGTTATTATTAACCGAACAGGCGGCGAAGTAGACTCTCAAAACTTCCTCTTTGCAGACATAATCGGTATGCAGAAAAGAGCCAACGGATTAGAGCCTGTAGTCCCTCACATGTGGGATAACGGAAATCCGAAAGGCTCGTGGTATATTCAACCGACAATTGAGCAAAAGGCTCAGATAGGCGATACTGTACTTGAATATGTTGAAATGTATCAGAGTCCGCACATAAAAAATACAAATTTTTCCTTATAACTAACTGTAATACGACTACACCCGTCGCGACACATTCTGTATAACTGATCGTATCTCAATTATAATAGTCGTATAAGATACAGTTATGTGAGGTATACGGATTATGAACGAAAAAGAACTTTGCAAGACTATAGGCAAAAGAATTAAACAAATCCGTCAGGACAGAGAAATAACGCAGGAAAAGATGGCAGAAATGTTAAATCTTAGTTCGGGTTTCTATTCTGCATTAGAGCGTGGGAATTATAATATTAAGATTGAAACCCTCGTAGCAATTCTGAATTTATTGGAATGTTCTGCGGATGACCTTTTCTGTGATGTTATTAAACACGGTTATAAGCATAAGTCTTCTATGATAGAAGAAGGTCTTGAAGAGCTTGACGATAACGAACGCGAAATGATTTTAAGTGTCGTTGAAACAATGGTTAATACAGCAAAGAAAAACAAGTGATTAAAGAAACTGCAAATTTGATTTCTCATCAATTTTGCAGTTTTTTACTTTATCTGCACATTTTTATACATTTTGGCATTCTTTTGTGATATACTGATTGCAATACGATTAGTATGATTGTATTACGATTAGTTGAAAGGGTGCTGATTATGAAGGAAAAAGTGTGCGCATTCACAGGTCACCGACCGCAAAATCTGCCATTTGGTTTTAACGAAGATGATGAAAGGTGTAAAAAATTAAAGAAACTTTTACGGTATGCGATTGAAAAACTAATAATCGAAAAAGGTGTTACGGCTTTCGTGTCTGGCATGGCTTTGGGAGTAGATGTTTATGCTGCAGAGATAGTTCTTGAAATGAAAAAGAAATATCATAATGTGAAGTTAGAGGCCGCAATACCGTGTGAGACACAGGCAGTAAAATGGCGTGAGAAAGACCGCGACAGATATTTCAATATAGTAGAGCAATGCGATAAAGAAACCTTATTGCAGACCAAATATACTACAGACTGTATGCAAAAAAGGAATGAGTATATGGTAAATAAGTCAGATTTTCTAATAGCTGTGTGGGATGGAAAACCAAGCGGTACAGGAAAGACTGTTAAATACGCCGAGAGCGTTGGCAAAACAGTAATACGAATTAATCCGTTAGATTTATAAATTGAATAATTTTAGTTGCTCCGTAGTAAAATACGGAGCTTTATTTTTTGGAGGTGATTTTTATTGTTTGATTGGCTTGGGGATATTTTTTCGGGAATGGGTGAGGCATTCTCGAATGCATTTGGCACAATGAGTGAAACACTTGCAAACAGCATATTTACCTCAATGCTCCAATGGCTGTATAAAACCACATACGATGCTATTGCAGATTTCTTTCAGATGATGGGGAATATGGGTGCTGAAATTTTTGATTTGCCTTGGGTAGAGGCAATAGTAAAACTTGTTACACTGTTCGGGTGGTCGTTGTTTGTCGCGGGTATAGTTGTTGCAGTATTTGATTTGGCAATTGAATATCAGTCGGGAAAGGCTAATCCGCAGGCGTTGGCAATTAATATTTTAAAAGGCTTTTTTGCTTGTTCGCTTATAGGCCCGTTGCCGATAGAATTATATAAATTTTGTATATCACTGCAAAATACACTTTCACACGATTTGTCTGTTATCTATGCCGGAGAACAGTATATAGATTTTTCACAGGCGGCAGCTTCGGCAGTTTCAGGTGTCTTTGCGCCTGGTACGCCTACAGGCACAGGCTTACTGTTTTTGTTATTGTGTTTGATTGCCTTTGCTTACTGTGTTATTAAAGTGTTTTTTCAAAATATTAAGAGAGGCGGAATTTTACTTGTTCAAATATCTGTCGGAGCGTTGTATATGTTCAGTGTTCCGAGAGGGTATGATGAAAACTTTGTGCAGTGGATAAAGCAGGTGATAGCTATATGCCTTACTGCATTTATGCAAACAACACTTTTATATTTAGGACTTATGACTTTTCAGGAAAATATGCTTCTGGGACTTGGCGTTATGCTTGCGGCAAACGAAGTGCCGAGAATAGCGCAACAGTTCGGTCTTGATTCAAGTGTGAAAATGAATATGATGAGCGTAGTACACGCATCATCTACAATTGTAAATCTATCGAGAACTTTGGCAAAGAGGTGATTTGGATGAAAGAAAATAATGAGCTTGAACGCAAGGATATGGTTATAGACAGGGATATGGAGGTCGACTGTGACGAGGGTACTCAAATAACTGCGTATATTGAGACTTGGTTTGATACGGATAAAAAGTTTATGGTACATACAGATGCTGATGAAGGCAAATGGCTTAATATGTACGCTAAATACAATCCCTTTGAAGATACACTCAGGATTGAGTGTGTTATTTCCCATGAAGACGGTGACCAAGATTTTGAATATAATCCTACGAAAGCAGAATCCGACCTTATAAAAGAGATGATAACCGAAAAGATAAAATTGCTTCATAATATGACACCGCAAGAGTATTGCAATAGTTTTACTACTGAAAGCAATATAGAAATGGGAGGAATTAAATGAAAAGATATTTATATCCCCAAAACTTAAAATCTACCGCAAATATGTGGCTTTGGAGCCTTAAGGATTTTGCAATAATTGGAATAGCACTGCTTATTTCAATATTCATTTTAGCAAAAACAGGTTGGGCTTTGCCTGCGGCATTAACGCTTTTATACGGATTTTTAACGATACGTTTTGATGATGTTACTGTGATGGATTTTATAAAGAATGCTGCGAAATATTTTTTAACAACACAGCAATATTTCGAGTGGAGGTGAAAGACTTGGCTAAGAAATCAAGAAAAAGAAAAGGTGCATCAGTGCAAGAACTTATAGGCATTAAAAGATTTACCGATTACGGTTTGCTTACAAATAAGGGTGAAATAATCTTCTTTCAGGTTGCGCCTACAAATATATCGGTGCTTTCAAAGCAGAGTATTGAATATAAAATAAATCATTTAAAACTTATTTTATCGGCAATACCTGATATAGAGATTACCTGCACCGATTCTGCCGAGAGCTTCGATAATAACAAAGTATATCTGCAAAAAAGATATGAGGAAGAAAATAACTCAAAGGTCAAAGAACTGATAGAAAAAGATATTGCATTTCTTGATGATATAAAGGCAGAAATGTCAACAGCACGCAGCTTCGTATTTTCTGCAAAATGCAAATCTAAAAGTGCTGAACAGGTATTCCAGACTGTAAATGATATTGAAAAGACCATATCTAATGAAGGCTTTGATATTAAGCGTATGGGAAAAGCAGATATAAAAAGGTATTTAGGGTTGTATTTTGGCACAACTATGAACGGAGAACTAATGCCGGATGTTGACGGTGGGCAGTTTATCGGTAATGAATAATATTTTATCTGTCTGCATATAATAAAACAACCTATGCAACCTACAAAAATATTGACAAGTAGGTTGTTTTTGTTGTATAATAGGCTCAAAGGATGTGATTTGCATGTTGTCAGAATTTAATTTTAGAGAAAAAATAGAAGCCAGAATAGCTGAACTACCGACAGGATATATATCTGAAAAAAACATCAGAGGTAAAAAGCAATATTATTTACAATGGCGTGAAGACGGAAAGTTAAAAAGCAAATACATTCGTATTGGAGAGGTTGAATTAATAAGAAAACAGATAGAAGAACGCAAAGAACTTGAACAAAGATTAAAAGATATGCTAATTAAATATCCGAAGAGAGGTGAAGAAGTTGTGTACGAAACACCTGTTAGAATAGGCAAAGACCTAGAGGATGTCAGAGCAAAGGTAAAAGGAAAAAAGAAAAGATATGTTTATAAAACGGTAAACAAATTTCTTTATAGCGATGACTATACAAAGGTTTGTGCCATTTACGGTTTGCGCAGAACCGGTAAAACTACTATGTTGTTCCAAGCAATTGCAGATATGACGGAAGAAGATTTTGCAAGAACCGCATATATTAAAATCAGAAGCAATAATAATATAGATATGCTTATGCGAGATATTCAAAAACTTAAGGATGCAGGATATAAATATATTTTTATAGATGAAGTTACATTAATGGAAGACTTTATAGATTCGGCATCAGTATTTTCAGATATCTATGCCATAATGGGTATGAAGATAGTTCTGTCCGGTACCGATTCACTTGGGTTTTGGCTAGCAAGAGATAATGAATTATATGACCGAGTTGTTATGGTGCATACAACATTTATTCCTTACCGCGAATATAGCGAATTGCTTGATATTGACAGTATTGATGAATATATACGATACGGCGGTACGCTTCTTAAAGGTGAAACAGACTTTGATGACGAGGAACTTAAAGAGGAAGAGGTTGGTTTTCGAGACGATGAAACTACCAGAAGATATGTTGATACAGCCATAAGCAAAAATATCCAGCATTCACTTGCTTGTTTTGAATATGGTAAATATTTCGGACATTTGTATGATTTGTATGCTGCTAAACAATTGACCGGAGCAATCAATCGTATTATTGAAGATATTAACCATCAATTCGTATATGAGGTTCTCACAAGAGATTTTGTATCACACGATCTTGGTAATACTGCAAGCAATCTTCGTAGAGAGCATAATCCTGAACGAAGAATCAGACTTTACGAACATATAGATAAAGAATCTGTAACTCAAAAACTTATGGAAATACTTGAAATAAGAAACAAGGAACAACAAAGTATAGGTATTACAGATTCACACATTGCAGCAATAAAGATGTATCTTAAAGGATTGGATTTAATATTAGACTGTCCTATAGAATACGGTGAGTTAGGAATTGAAGAAGAGGAGTATACCTTATTTACACAACCTGGTATGAGATATTGTCAGGCACAGGCATTGGCACATTCTGTAATGAAAGACCAAAAATTTATGTTGCTCGATGAGGATATCAAAGAGATAGTTGTAGATAAAATACTTCAAACTGTAAGAGGAAGAATGTTGGAAGACATTATTCTGCTTGAAACCTCTAAAGCATTAGGCAAGAGATATCGTGTATTCAAACTCAAGTTTGAAAGCGGAGAATATGATATGGTTATCCGCGACAAAGAAACCAACAAGTGTGCTATATATGAGATTAAACACAGTAAGGAATATGTAAGAGAGCAAGCAAAACATTTGCTTAACGAAGATAAACTGAAACTTACTACTCCTCGCTTCGGAACACTTGAAGGCAGATATGTTCTCTATCTTGGAGAAGATATGGATACTGAAGATGGAATAGCATATAGAAATGCTGAAACATTTCTTAAAAACTTGCCTAATATTTCACTCGATAGCGGTCTTGAAGAAAATTGTTCAATGAAAGAAGACCAAGGTTTTACTCAAACATTTTAAAATCTAATAATTATTTTTAAACAGTCATTTTATAGGAATGGCTGTTTTTTTATGTAAGGAGGCTTAAAATGAATTTGAAAAGAAAAAATATTGAACTAACCCCAGAACAACAGGAGGAAATAAGGACTAAGGATTTCTTTGACCTCATACTGCCCTGTACAGTCAGATTTTATTCAGATTATTATACCGTAGGAGATAGTCATAGATGTGTTTGGGCTGTAAGAGAATATCCTCCGGCAACAGAGGAACAGGCAATTCTCTCTCGGCTCGGAGATAAAAGCGGTGTAACTCTCAGAATATATAACCGCCTTGTGAGCGGTATTGAAAGAGATAAAATTGTTCAGAGTGCCGATAGAAAAAATAAGATGAAAAGTACAAGTAACAATATAACCGAAGCCGTGAGAGCAGAGGGAAATCTTAATGATATTGTTGAACTGCTTATGAATGCAGACAGAGAAAGAGAGATACTTCTTCACTGCGCGGTATTTATTGAGCTTACAGCAAATAGCAAACAAAAATTAAGAGCTTTACAAAATCAGGTTTCTATGGAACTTACACGCGCTAAAATTATAGTCGATAGACTTATGCTTAAACAAAAAGAGGGCTTTCTCTCGGTTCTGCCGACAGGCTTTAATGTGTTCGGCTCACAGTATGAAAGGGTATTACCGGCATCATCGGTTGCAAATTTATATCCTTTTAATTTTTCGGGTAAAACAGACCCGCAGGGCTTATATATTGGCAGAGATAAGTATGGCACAAATATCCTTGTTGACTTTGATAAAAGAGCCGAAGACAAGACTACGAGCAATATCCTTATTCTCGGTAATTCGGGTATGGGTAAATCTTATCTTTTAAAAACAATTCTCACTAATATTAGAGAATCAGGAAAAAAGATACTTTGTCTTGATCCCGAAGCCGAGTATGAAGATTTATGTGTTAAAGGTCTTGGAGGTACATATCTTGACTGTACAAGCGGAGAAAATATAATAAATCCGCTTGAACCGAAAATTTGGAATGATACATCAGAGTACGATGAAGGTGCACCTGATGCATTTAAGAAGGCCACAAGACTTAGTCAGCACATTGCATTTCTAAAAGACTTTTTTAGGGCATATAAAGATTTTACCGATGCGCAGATAGATACAATAGAAATCCTGCTTGTAAGATTATACCAAAAGTTCGGTGTGACAGATAATACTGATTTCAGCAGATTGAAATCGATAGATTATCCTATAATGAGCGATTTGTATAATCTTTTAGATCAAGAAATATTAAACTATCAAGGCGGTAAAAATCAGTTATATACCGAGGAACTATTAAAAGAGGTAAGGCTGAGTCTAAACAGTATGTGTGTGGGCGCAGAATCTATATATTTTAACGGACACACCAATATTCAGGATGATGCTTTTCTGGTGTTCGGTGTTAAGGATTTAATGGATGCAAACAGAAGACTTAAGGAAACAGTACTTTTTAATATATTCTCATATATGAACAGTAAACTTTTAACGGCGGGTAATACGGTTGCGAGCATAGATGAATTTTATCTGTTTTTAAATAATATAACGGTTGTAGAATATATCCGTAATAGTATGAAACGTGTTCGCAAAAAGGAGTCTGCGGTTATACTTGCGAGCCAGAATATAGATGAATTTTTAATACCGTCTATAAAGGAATACACAAAGCCGTTGTTTTCTATTCCTACTCATCACTTCCTCTTTAATCCCGGCGAGGTTAATGTAAAGGATTTTATGGAAGCAGTTCAGATAGAGCAAAGTGAATTTGACCTTATAAAGAATCCCGAAAAGGGAACCTGCCTATATAAATGCGGTAATGAACGCTATCTGTTACAGGTAAAATCTCCTGAATATAAATCTAAACTGTACGGAAAAGCGGGTGGCAGATAATGGCTGCTCCCGCCTTGATACCAATATTAAAAAAGGTGGCAATGTATGTTGTTACGGATAAGAAAGCATTAAAAACGGTATGTGGAATAGTGCTTGGTATAATCTTTATTATTCTGATGCCTTTAATAGCAATCTTTTCAATTGCAACCGGCGAAATACATATTGATACCGATTATCTGCAAAGCAGTATAATTGAAAACCTCACTCCCGAACAAACAGCAAAGCTTCAAAAAATTGAGGACGATATGAATCTTATACAAGCTAAAATGACAGCTTCCGGTCATGATGAAAACGCGGTAAAAAAAGCGCAGGTGTTATATACACTTGCGCTTTACGATTGTTCTGCCCAAGAAGAATTTATAGATGACCTTGTAGGGTGCTTTGCAGAGATACAAACCGATGAAGAGCTTATAACCGCTATAAATATTAAATTTGGTACGAACATATCTTTTGATGAATTTGAAATGGTTATGTCAGAAATTGAAACTGATATAACCGAGGCAAATGATTCCGTATAAATTCCACTGGACTTATGGCACTTTATGTGGCATTGTCTTTTGTGCGAAAATTAAATTACAAAGGGGTGTAAAGTATGGCAAAGGCAAAGTCTTATGTGCCTGAAAATTGTAAAGGCATTATTGATGGTTTAAAGAGTTTAGGAACCAAGTACTCACTATGGAATGTTTTTGAAGATTGGTTAAAGGTGAGTTCAATTTCAATAAGCAATGCTGTTGATTGGAATCAAAGTACCGAACGCGAAGAACAATATCTTGAAACTATAAATAAATATACACTTGAAGAACAAAAGGTTCTGGCAAAAACCTTTGCAGAATTGGTAGATGCACTTCAAAAGGAAGCAACAACAGGAGGTCCTTGCGACCTGCTTGGCAAGGTGTTTCATGCTTTAGAACTTCATAATAAATACCACGGACAGTTTTTTACACCTTTTCATATATGCGAGTTTATGGGACAGGTTGCTATGGGTGACGGCGGTGAGGCGGGAAATTCGGTAGAGGATGCATTGTCCAAAAAAGGATATCTTTCTGTGTGTGAGCCATGTGTAGGGTCTGGCGGTATGGTGTTAGGCTTTGCAAAAGCAATGCATCAAAACAAAATGAACTACTGCGACCAAATGGTAGCCTATTGCTGTGATATAGATATAAAGTGCGTGCATATGGCATATCTGCAATTATCTCTATTCGGCATCCCCGCCGTTATAATCCACGGCAACAGCCTTACAAATGAGGAATGGTCAAGATGGTACACACCCGTATATATGATGAACGGGTGGCCGTTTAGAGAAAGGGTAGATAATCTGCTTGAAACAATAAACGATGCTACTAAAGAAAGACCGATGATTAAATCAGAAGATATACCTAACCCAAAAGCCGAAGAATACATACCGGAAGAAATAAAAGATTATGAACAAATATCTATATTTTAAATAAATTAGTTTAATGGCGGTCAAAGTGACTGCTTTTTTTATTCAGGAGGAATTAAAATGCAAGAAAAAACTTATTCGCCCGAGTGCAAGGATAACATATTGATGTCTAATATTATGTTTATTACAGACGGTAAATTTGCTGAGTTACATTTAGGCGGCATCGTTAAATTTGATGACCTTATTAAACGGGATGACTTTTGGGAATATCTAAAAGCCAATGTTGACAAGGAAATCAAGTTGGAGATGTATGCCTATTGTCTCTACGGCAAAACAGGTGTTACAAGAGATGCCACAGAGGAAGAATTAAAGGAAATCATTGACGATGAGTTCCCGAACAATCCTATTTATAAAAACTATCTGTCCGGTGAGGATAATGAAGCATGTTCAAGCGGATATGTGTTAAAGCCGATGCAACACTGTGCTCTCAAGGATAAAATCCAAGTCATATACCACAATGACGATGCAGATTATGTAGTCGGCATTCTATATGAGGATTTTTTGAGAAACGGTGGACTTCAAAGCGAACCGCAAAATATACAGTCAATGTAAGGAGATGAGATTATGACGTCAGAGAGAAAAAATGAACTGTTCGATAAAATGCTCGAATGGATATATGAGCATATCAGAGATGAGGAAGAATTATTCCGAACCCTACACGATAGGCTCGGCTTCACGAAAGAAGAAGCAAATGACTGCAGCATTGATAGTCTCAACCATTTGTATAACAACCTTCCTGTAATTCAGAGATTCAACGAAAAGATTGCTACACGCTTTGATGAATACAAAGCATATTGGCGAACACTGTCTCCAAACGAACTCATCGATAAGGCTGAGGAAATTTACAGAGTGGTAAGACTTGCTGAAAAACTGCCCAAGCAGATAACCGAAGCTCAGGCAGAATACTTTTTATTGTTCGTTGATCCGTTGGAAGTCATAAGCGGAACGATGATGGAAAACAGAAAGGCAATGGATATGGGATGTGATGAGGAAATTGCGGATACCGTAGAAACATTAAAGTTTACCGGTGACGGTGAGAGTGCTTATGATATGGAAGAACCGCCGTCACCAATTCAGTCAATGTGAGGTGAGAAAAATTGAAATACCGAGGTTTTAACGTTACAAGCTGTACCGATAATTCGATACTGCGACAGGACGAGAACGGCAACGAACAACTGTGTAACGGATACTACTGTCAGATATATAGTGTCGATGACGATATGTATACAAATCAGTTAGATGATTTTTGTCTTGCAGTAGGTCATGAGATTGAGGATATGTCCGACAGTTCTCTAAATACAGGTATTGCTAAACAAATAGATAGTATGTATGATACCTATATTTCTGAAAAAAACGCTATAAATTCTGAGCGTAATTTTGAATTACTTGGACGTACTTTGTGTTGGATTGGTGAGATGGAATCAGGCTCAGATTTGTATAACACATTGTCAGAAGTTATAGGTATGAGTGACGTGGAAATGCACCGAATAGGATTTAATTCTTTGTCAAAATATTTCAATAAAGACGGTTTTGCCCAAACCATTGCCGACTATCTCATTGAGGAAGGTACAGAAATGACACTAAGCGGAAACTATCATTTCGAGTTTAGTGAAATCAACAGTCGTTTCGGTATAAACCTTCCCGAGGACAAAGAACTGCTCGATAAAATCGCAGAACAGCTTACAAGCGGAGAAAACTCCCTTGTGGTTTCGGACTTTAATATGGATACGGATATAGACTTAAACTTCTATACCCTATATTGTCCGAATGTGACCGAGGAATGCTCTCAAGCATTCACACAAACTATGTAGAAAGGGAAAGAAAAATGATTTCGAAATTTATAAATTATATGCGTGAAAATTTAAATCCGCCGGATGAGAAAGCTATTGTGGATTGGTTACAGCTCATATCAGAACTTTCAGATGCAAACGAAACGCTAATTAAACAGGAATTACCGCTTGTAAAGGATTGTTTAAATTATGTGAAAGATAATTTTAAACCGGAGGTTTTTCAACAAAGCCTTCGGTTTCCTACTTTGTGCAATGAAATTATAAATGGTGCATTGTGCTTTAATGCCGGATATAGCAGGGAAGAAGTTGCCGAATTTGCTGATAAAGGATATTTTGAATCGGGATATATGCCTCACTATGACGGTGAAAAAGCAACTTTTTCCGTAATACAGATAACCGAGCCTGAATGTAGCGTTACTATTAGCGATAATGTATCAGATGGGAAATTGGAACGTTGGATAATGAGGGCGAGTATAGATAAGCCGAATGAAGATATAGCAGACGTTTTGGAAAGCTATACGGAAAGATATTCTGCGCAGATTAAAAGAGTATTAAATGAACCTCTTCAAAAAGCCTTTGTAAAAGCAATAGATAATTCGACAATGATAAAATGCCTTATAAAATTTAATCCTATTACGGGTGAAATTGAAAATATTCCAAACAAAGGTTTAGAAGCAGATACTTTGGAAGAAGATATATCGCCAACTGAAAACAGCGGTATGAATATGGTATAAAGGGGAAGTGAAGATATGAATATATTGGCTAACTTGCAAAAAAATGAATCGCAAATGTATGTCGATAACTGCATTGTCGATGATATCGTGGAACTCGATAATATACAGTTTGAAAATCTCAAATTAGGACTGATGACATACAGACCTTTTATTGCCGAAAGAAGAAAACTAATGTTTAAGGATAATGAATTTTACCATTGTATCCTTGTTCTCGAAAGTGAGGCTGAGAACGGTATTCTTATCTGCTCGGACGGTGCGGAATATGCTTTGTATTCTGCATTTATTCCTAATGCCAGAACTACTGTTAATTTGCATATTAAAGAGCTTGCAAATTATATAATTTCAGAAGGTACGGAGAATACCCAAAACGGAGTATGGTCAAATTCGTTGGATGAGCTATATTACCATTTAGGTGGTCAGATAGATATGAGTAACGGTAACGGCAAGAGATTATTAGAAGAATTGAAAACAAGACCCGAAGTTAAAACTGTTACTCTTGATGATGAACAAATCAATGTAATTTATCTGCATCAATACTGTAAAAATATTCGCCCAGAAGGATTCATTGAAGAAAGTGTGAAAGGCATATTGGAAGATAAATATAATGTTAATCTTGTTGCAACATATGAAGAACTCATGGACATTCAAAACAATGAAAGATTAACAGAATATTTTGGTGATTTATCTTTGTACAATTACAAATGCGGTGTGACCGAAGAACAAATCCTGCCGCTTTATAAAAAAGCGCTTGAAACAATTGAAATGTCCGAAACAGAATTTTTGGAGAATAAAGATTTGAGCCAATACCGTTTTGAAATGGTTGCCCGTATGCGCGACTGTCTGCTTGCAAAAACCTTGCTTACCGGCGAAGAAGTGCTTTTCGTAAATTCAGAGCCTATAGCAGGTGAAGACGATTTCGGGTATAAAACGGGTTATCTTATGGAGATAGACCGTGAGAAGAAAACCTGCACAATTAACGGTACATATTTTTCAATGGGAAATGTGCCTGTGCATAATGTTCTCGGCAGATATAATTCAGAAATTGAGGGTATGCATTACGGATATAAAAATGTTGAACCTTTATATGATGAAAATGATGTTATAGCGCAGTTTTATATTTATAAATCTAAAGCCGCATGGGAACAAAATCAAAATAATAAAAACCTTGAACTTTCTGTTGTAGATGAAAAGGAATTTGAAATAATTTGCGCACAGCATGTTTTATTTATGAATGACCTTGACGGCGGAAAACAAGCTGATTTTAGCGGTCGAATATTTGAAGAATTTGACTTTTCATCAAAGGACTTAATCAACATGAATTTTGAAGGAACGAAATTCATCGACTGTATATTCGACCACAGTGATATAAGTCACTCGACATTTGACGGTGTTACTTTTAGTGATTGCGACTGCCATCTGATGACCGGAGAAGGCGCATCTTTTCGGAAAGCACACTTTGATAGCTGTGACCTTGACAGCGCAAGTTTTGTTGACTCGAATTTCAGCTATGCGGAATTTACTAATAATGAAGAACCCGAATCCTTTGAAAACTGCTGTACTCATAAAATTAAACTCAGCAACGAAGATAATTGGGATAATTGCTTTATAGACTGCATTGACAACGAAAAAGAATGGGCAGCGCAGAACGGAGGAATGAATATATCTATTGGGTAAAAATGTTTATCCTCTGTTCTGGGCGGTAAAAAAATACAAGGAGAATATTTATGAAAAAAGAAACAGTAACATTTACATACGATGCGGAGAAACTTTCTGCACTAAAAATGTACATGGCACAGAAAAATATACGGCTTGAAGATGAACTCGAAAAGACCGCTGAAAACTTATATAACAAGACTGTGCCGAGCAATGTAAGAGATTATATTGCGATGAAAAACAATACAAAAAAATAATCTTGTCTCTCAATTCTGGGGCGGCAAAAATTGGAGGAAAATTTTATTATGAATTATGTTGAACAAAAGTTATTTTTTAATGAACTTAAATACGATGCAGTATCAAAAGTTTTGAATGAGCTTGATAGTACAGTTGAGGAACAACTGCATAAAACCTTTGAAGATTTATATTTAAACCTCATCTCAAAGGAAACAAGAGCAGATATAGATAAGCGCATTGCCGATGCAGAAGCAGCAGAACAGGCGGCGGCAGAAGCAGGTCGTAGATTTGCGGTTTACCACCTGCACGATGGCAATGATGATTATCATTTTATCGATGAACTCAGGAATACTTTTTTGAGTGCTGCTACTACATACAGGGGTATGGTTACAGATGGCAGTCTTAATCTGACGATGGACAGTATGGCTCAAGAATGCTTTGGTGAGCATCAACCGATTGACGCTCTTGCTTTCTCTGTGCTTTGTGATGCAAAGGAGCACGATGAAAGAATAAATGCAGTAATTGAAATTGATTTTGATGCAGGCAAAATGATTGTTTCCGAAGGCAGAGATGACACTTCATATGTACATAATCTCAAGGATATTGTTAAGGCAGTGGATACTGCTTTTGAAAGCAAAGACAAACTGCTTCTGATTGAAAGGACAAAGTTGTTTGAAGATGCTTTGCGCTCGATTGAAGCGGATTCTGTAACAGAGGTCAGTACAGAAGAAACAGCCTTTACCCCGCAAATGTAAATTGTCGCCGGTTACAAAAACAATAAACACCCATTTTGTACCCCTTGTGACCGCCTGTGTGCGATTTTACGGCAAAAACAGGGTAAACACTCGGCTCATACCATTAAAACGAAAATTGAGCCAAAATTTCGAGCCTTGAAAAACTGCGGTTTTGAGGGTTGAAAACAGGGTCGAAAATCAAGCAGGAGAAAGGAAAGACGTTGCTAAAGCACGTCTTTCCGTTTCACATCGGACGGCAGTGCCGACCGTTAAAGGCTTTGTGAGGCGTTTGAGGGTCGAAAAATGGTTACAACCCTGTTTTGCAAATTTTTGAAATGGTTTGAAACCAAACCCGTCAAGTCACATTTTTAAAGGGTTTTGAACGGCGTCAAGCAATTAAAATTAGGGAGATGATTAAAATAGCAGTACCAAAGGATAAAAACAGATTTACACTATGGCTATATCCGGAAACTATTGAAAAAATAAATTTATTGTATAGCAAGGAAGGTTGCGTTAGCAGGTCGGATTTTATTGAGAAAGCCATACGGTTTTATATAGGCTTTTTAACTGCGGAAGACCCCAGTTCTTTCCTTCCGAATATGTTCCTTTCTAATATGCGGGCAATAGCATCAGAGAGTGATGATAGGCATACCAGTCTGCTTTTTTCAATGGCTGTTGAGATAGCAATAATGCAGAATGTTATTGCCAGCATCCAGGATATTGATCCTGTTTCTCTGGCAAGAGTTCGCGCAGAATGTGTAAAGGAAATTAAGAAAACAAACGGTAAATTTTCGTTTGAAGATGCTCTTAATTGGCAGAAGGGAGGGCAATGATGGACCGAGAAAATATAAATAAAAAGTTGGAAATTATAGAGCAAAGCCGTCAATATATGCATCGTATGGTAGATGCGCAATATGATGAGTTTATCAGACAGTCGCAAAATATTGCTGACGAAGAAACAGAAAATCTTGAAGAAATTGCTCCTCAACTTGTTATGTAAGTGTGATTTTTTATGGCAAAACTAGTAACAAAATTTAAGTATATAAGACCGTATTCTTTTAAAAATGTAGGCGGATATGTAAAATATATTGCTACAAGAGAAGGTGTTGAAATAACGGATGAGTCTACAAAATTAGCGTCTGCAACCAAGAAACAGGCAGAACTTATCGAAAGGATTTTGAAGGACTTTCCTGACGGCAAAGAAATGCTTGAATATGAAGATTATCTCAAAAATCCTACAGTAGGTAATGCTTCGGAATTTATTACCCGCGCATTAGAGGATAATGCTTTTGAAGTTAAAGAATCAAAAACCTATGCAGATTATATTGCTACCCGTCCAAGAGCAGAGCGCTATGGTACACACGGATTGTTTACACATAAAGGAGTAGCGGTTAATTTAAGTGAAGTCTCCAAGGAGTTAAAAGAACATAAAGGTAATGTATGGACTGCAATTATATCTTTGCGCCGTGATGACGCCGAAAGGCTTGGATATGGTACAGGTGATAAATGGAAAGAATTATTGCGTTCACAGGCAGATAATTTTTCCACCAATTTTAATATCCCTATGTCAGAGCTTAAGTGGTATGCGGCATTTCATAACGAAAGCTATCATCCGCATGTACATATGATAATATATTCTATTAAACGAAATGATGGCTTTTTAACAAAAAACGGCGTTAAAAATTTGCGAAAATCCTTGGCAAATACAATATTTAAATCTGACCTTTACAAAATTTATGAAAAAAAGGATGAGTATAGGGCAAGACTTCGGGAGGACAGTAAATCATTAATATCTGAAATAATTTCAAAGATAAATATCGGCGTTTATGATAATCCCGAGCTTGAAGAAATGCTTATAAACTTGGCTGACAGACTCTCAAAGACAAATGGTAAAAAGGTCTATGGGTATCTTAAACCCAATGTTAAAGCTATAATTAATAACATAGTGGACGAACTTGCATCTGATGCAAGAATAGCAAAGCTTTATGAACTATGGTACGAACAAAATGAAGAAGTATACCGTACATATTCAGAAAGTATTCCCAAAAGAATACCGCTTGTAGACAACAAAGAGTTTAAATCAATTAAGAATGCTGTTATAAGCGAAGCGATGCATATTGTAATTGGTGAGCATACGGTTATAGGGGATGATTTTGATATAGAACCCAAAGAACCCGAATCGGATGAAATCGACTTAGGTTTATTTGATGATGAATTTGAACGGTTAAGAATACAAGCGACTAAGGGTAATAAATGGGCGCAATACGGTCTGGCAAAAATGATGTTAGACAAAGAAAGTGAGCATTATGATCCTGATGTTGCAGTCGAATGGCTCAATGAATCCGCAAGACAAAATTATACCGCCGCGAAATACAAGCTCGGTAAAATGTTTCTGTATGGAGAGGATGTTCCAAGGGATACAGAATATGCTTTAAGATGGCTGAAAGAAGCCGTAACGGATGGAAATCATTATGCAGAGTTTCAGCTTGGTAGGATATATGTTTGTGGAAAAGAAGTAGATAAAGATTATGATAAAGGTATGGAATATCTTAAATCTTCTGCGGAGAAAGGTAATCAATATGCAGAGCAGTTAATACACAGTATTGAAAACAATAGGAATTGGTATGCGGGGGTAGGAATAATTAATTTGTTTTATCATTTAAGTAGAATTCTAAGGGAGAAAACTGAAAATGATAATGCCCAACACGGAAGAATTGACAGAAAGATTAGAAGAAAAATTGATGAGAAAAAGCAGGCTCAGGGCTTGCGCATATGATTTTATAAAATTGTTTTTATTTCTTGACAAACACTACTAAGCGAATTACAATTTTTATATAGATTTTTGTTAAGGAGAAGTGTTATACAGTGGAATATAAAGACGGCGATATTATAAGATATGTTTTAGTTTCGTTTGCATTTGGAAACCCTTCGTGGTATTGTGATTTAGATGATGAAATAGAGAAGGGTGATATGGTTCTTGTGCCTTATAAAAGGCAGGAACAACAAGGGATTGTTTCTCAAGTTGTACGATGTGTATACCCTTATGTTATTTATCCTACAGATAAAACTTTACCGGTTTTTGAAATAGTAAAGAAAGCAGAAAATTGATAGATATAGAAACAGATAACCTACAGCATGAAAACTGTAGGTTATTTTTATGCCCAAATTTAAAAAGAGGTGATTTATTATGTCAAGATTTATACCATACACACAAGAGGAAAAAGATAGAGCAAGTCAGACAGACCTTGTAGACTTGCTCGAGCGTAATGGTGAAAAACTTAAAAAAGAAGGTAAAAATTTTGTTTGGGGAAGCGGTTCGGAAAAGGTGACAATACGCGGAAATGTATGGTTTCATCAGTATGAAAGGGTTGGCGGTGAGGCGGTAGATTTTGTTAAGAGATTTTATAATAAAACATATCTTGAGGCAATGGAATATCTCCTCGGACCGAGAAGTGACGGTGAGCTGCATAGGGCAGAACCTGAACCTCTAAAACCAAAAAAACCTTTTGAAATGCCGCCTAAAAACAGTAATATGCGCAGGGTGTACGGTTATCTTTTGAACGGCAGAGGTATAGATAGGGAAGTACTTAATACCTTCGTCCGCAAAGGGTTGATTTACGAATGCGCAAAATATCATAATGCAGTATTTGTAGGTTTGGATAACACGGGAAAACCTGTTCATGTACATAAGCGTGGAACGGTATCTAATAACGGCTTTAAGGGTAATGTAGAAAGCTGTATCCCCGAGTATAGTTTTCATTGGAACGGTACAAGTGATAAATTATTTTTATTTGAGGCACCGATAGATTTATTGTCGTATATATCTTTACATAAACAAGGTTGGGAACAGCACAGCTATGCGGCTTGTTGCGGTGTTTCTGATCTTGTTTTATTTCAAATGTTAAAGGATGATCCAAAGCTTAAAACAGTAGTTTTATGTTTAGATAATGATGAAGCAGGTCACAAGGCAATTGATAGAATAAGACTAAAATTAGAAGCAATGGGTATTGAATGTAAAACGGATTTATCTGTATTAAAGGACTGGAATCTGGACCTTACAAATTCGGCAGAAATAAACCAAAGTTCTGATTTGGGTTATGCGATGTAGGAGGTGGATTATTTGGGGAATCCAATGTTGTTAATATTTATTGCCGTCATAATGTTTTGTGTGCTTGGCGGCATAACCTTATTATCTCATATTTATAATCTTAATAGCATTAAATCTAAAACCGTAGGTGACGGTCAGCACGGTACTGCAAGGTGGGCAAGAAAATCTGAAATTAAAAAGATATATAAACACATACCGTTCACACCTGATAAATGGCGTAAACAAGCAGAGAGAAAACAGATACCTACTATGACAAGAGTTAGTTTTAAACGTAGTGAAAAACCAATAGAAGAACCCTTGCCTCAAGGTATAGTAGTGGGATGTACGGGTGGCAAATTCGGCACAACAGCTATGATAGATACGGGTGATGTTCATGCTCTTATGCTTGGTGCCGCAGGTGTCGGTAAAACTGCATATTGGTTATATCCTTGTATTGAATATGCATGTGCCAGTGGTATGAGTTGGTTATCTACTGATACCAAGGGGGATATTATGCGAAACTACGGTAAGATTGCAGAAGAAAAGTATGGCTACAACATATCTGTAATAGACCTTCGTAATCCTACGAAATCTCACGGAAATAATCTCTTGCACCTCGTAAATAAGTATATGGATTTATATGCCGAGAAGAAAGAACTTATATATAAAGCAAAGGCTGAAAAGTATGCGAAAATCATATCTAAGACAATCATTATGTCGGGAACCGAAGCATCCTCTTTCGGTCAGAATGCATACTTCTATGACGCCGCAGAAGGATTACTTACTGCCACAATTTTGCTTGTGGCAGAGTTTTGTCCGCCAAAGAAAAGGCATATTGTATCGGTGTTTAAAATCATTCAGGAATTATTAGCACCGTCACAAAGGAAAGGTAAAAACCAATTCCAACAGTTAATGGAAATGCTTCCGGATGACCATAAAGCAAAATGGTTCGCAGGCGCAGCTCTTAATACGGCAGAGCAGTCTATGGCATCGGTAATGTCAACTGCGTTATCAAGACTCAATACATTTCTTGACTCAGAGCTTGAACAAATACTATGTTTCGATACGGAGATAGATGCCGAAAAGTTTTGCAATGAGAAGTCTGCGATTTTCGTAATCATGCCGGAAGAAAATCCCGTCACTTTCTTCATGATTTCTCTTATTATACAGCAGTTATACCGTGAGATACTATCTGTAGCTGACGAGAACGGCGGCAAATTAAAGAATAGATGCGTGTTTTTTGCCGATGAATTTGGAACGATTCCAAAGATAGAGTCGGCAGAGATGATGTTCTCGGCATCCCGTTCGAGAAGACTTCAAATTGTACCTATAATCCAATCCTTTGCACAGCTTGAAAAGAACTACGGTAAAGAGGGTGCGGAAATAATTGTAGACAATACTCAGCTCACTATTTTTGGAGGATTCGCACCTAACAGTAGTTCGGCTGAGGTGTTATCCAAAGCACTCGGCAGCAGAACAGTATTGTCAGGCTCGGTATCGCGTGGTAAGAACGATCCTTCACAATCATTACAAATGATGGAAAGACCGCTAATGACACCGGATGAGCTTAAATCCTTGCCAAAAGGACAGTTTGTAGTTATGAAAACCGGCGTTCATCCTATGAAAGTTAAATTGAAATTATTTTTTAAGTGGGGAATAGAGTTTGATAAAGATAAACCTTATGAGGTTAAACATCACGAAGGTCGAGAGGTTGAATATGCTGAAAAGAAAGAGATAGTTGACGGCATTGTAGCGAAGTACCATCCGGAATGGCTTGAAACAGAAAAGGTTTCTCTAAAAGGATATGATGGCGGAGGTCAAGCTCAATTTCAAAGTGAATATAATGAGCCTGTTAAAATACTTGAAAAAATCACAGAGGGTAAAAAGGATGAGGATAGCAAAGGCGGTTCGGGACGAATGCTACAGAAAATTGCACCGCATAAAAGAAATATGGATAGAGAGGTTAATACCGATGGGTAGGCTTGATTTTTTATACAATACCGACCTGCCGCACCGAGCTATATCTGTATATACATATCTTTATGACAGAGCTAATAAGCAAGGGGAGTGTTGGCCTGCAATATCTACAATATCCAAGGACTTAAAGTTGTCACCCTCTACTATCCGCAGGGCATTAAAAGACTTAAAAAATGAATGTTTAATTGAAACCGAGCAACGTTATCGGGCTAAAGGCGGTAAGAGTAGTTTGCTCTATACTATACGGTTGAAATAAAAAATATACCACCCACCACCAAGGGGTAATTATACCCATTTGGTGATAGGTGGTACCTGTCATGATGATATGAGAAGGGGAATCCCAATACGAGAATATTAGAAATGGAAATAAATTCGAAAAGTATATATCTTATCAATAAGCACACAAGCAATATTTCCCAGATATATTATTTAATCTTGCGTTTCTATCAAAGATCATTATACCGCGTTTCACTTTTAAGGCGTCTATTATTTGTACTATATTTTTAAAGAAATTCTTTCTATAAACATAAGTATAGATGCCCAAATACGTTTATTTTCTGTTTATTTAAAACTTTTCTGTTTGCATTATTTTCTATAGGTTTTTCTTTGTTTGTGACAGAATATAATGGGAAACAAGAATGAAAATATCAAAAAACAATTAGCTTCGGTACTAAACACTACACTACATATTTTGGCATATTATTTCAAAAATGCAAAAAATATAACACAAAATGATAACAATTGCATATTAAAAGATAAAATTATCCTATTTTAAAAGCTACAAATAACATATAACCTAACTTTTTTAAAAAAGTTGTGTATTAGAAAAATGTTTTGACTATAAATCATGAATTGAACGATGATTATTTTGGTTGAACTCTTTATAAGTTTTTGGGGTAATACCGACGGATTTTTTAAAACTACGAATAAAACTATTTGCATCGTAGAAACCGCACTTTCTAGCAATTGATTCCATCTTGTAGTCTTTTTGAATAAGCAATTGTTTCGAAATTGAAATTCGGTATGAATTAATGTATTCTTTTGGAGTTTTACCGGTGTATTTTTTAAATCTTCTGATAAAGTGAGTTGTTGATATGAAGTTTTTTTCGGCTAGTTGTTGTATAGATATATTTTCTGCAAAATGTTCATGGATGTATAGCAGAATATCGTTTATAAGTGGGTCGATAGGATTTGATAAAAAGAGTTCTGGATATTCGCGCGAAAGTTCTATTAAAAAAATGTACAATAGTGCTGTTCGCATTATTTCATTTAATGAAGGTTTTTTCAATTCTTCCTCATGTATTTTATTTAAAGTGTTAAATAAATTAGAAGTTTTATCAAGCTGAATAATAATAGGAAAATCCAATTGATTATTTATTGAAAGTGCAGAAATGTTAAAAAAGGAATTTTCGAACTGTGGGATTTCCGTTAAATCAATATGAATTCCCATGCGTGAGTATGGAAAACTTAAAGGTAAAACTTGGTGGACTTGTAATGGTTTTGTTATAATCATTTGATTTGCACAAAGATGAAAATCCTTGTTATCAGCTTTAAAAGTAACTTCACCTTCTGTAATATATAGAAATTCAAAATGTGTATGTAAGTGAGAAATTTTTACAGAAGTATTATCTGGTTTATAACTTATATCATTCCATGATTTTAAAAAGTTCATACGTTCAACTCCTTTTAAACAAATTGTACTACGAGTTAAAGATTATTTCAAGAAAAAATGTTTATTTTTGCATATAAAAGGAAAAATTTTGGTAGTGAAAAAATATATAAAAGTATGTATTATGTATATAGAGCAAATTGGGCCATTTTTTTGCTTGTATTTTTTTTGTTGCTAGGAGTGCTTTTGTGGATAAATGCATATTTAATAAACTTTTTAAAAATCCTTCTGCTAAATATCGTGCAAAGCCCTTTTGGGCATGGAACGGTGAACTTGATGAAAAAGAATTAAAGTATCAACTTGGCATTTTCAAAGAGATGGGTATGGGCGGTGCGTTTTTTCACTCTCGCACAGGACTTGCGACAAAATATCTTGGCGATGAATGGTTTGATTTGATAAATGCTTGCGCAGATGAATGTGAGCGTTTGGGTCTGGAAGGTTGGCTTTATGATGAAGATAGATGGCCTTCGGGTTCGGCTGGTGGTATGGTGGCGGAGAATGAAGAGTACCGCACACACTATTTGCAGATGAAGATATCATCGGGAGAAGATTTTGTTTATACCAATGATGTTGTTGCAGCATTTGAAATAACGCTTGATGGACTAAGCTTTACGAATAAGAGAAGATTGGCAGAAGGTGAAACTTGCAATGGCACAGTGGTTTGGTTTTATATCGAGCCAATGCGGGAAAGTTCAAATTATAACGGAACATCATATATCGACTGTATGAATCGTGAGGCGGTAGAGTGCTTTATAAATCTTACTCATGAAAGATATGCAGAAACAGCAGGAGAAAGATTAGGAACTTCTATAAAGGGAATATTTACTGATGAACCTCACAGAGGTGCAGTTATGTGTTCTTTTGGTGTCACCAATGAAGCAAACAGTGCAGTGCCATATACCCCTAAACTATTTGAAGAATTCAAAGTTCGTTTTGGATATGATTTAAAAGATAATTTACCTGAATTGTTTTTGCAAAAAGACGGTGTAAAGGTAAGCCCAGTTAAGTGGCACTATATGGAGCTTACGCAACAGTTGTTTAACGAAAATTTTATGATTCCCATTCAGGATTGGTGCCATAAACATAATATCAAACTCACAGGTCATGTTCTCCACGAAGACAGTTTAACGACACAAGCTTGTATGCTCGGCTCAGTAATGCGTGCTTACGAATATATGGATATTCCGGGCATCGATGTATTGGGTGAATATAGAAGGGTATATTGGGCTCCCGTACAGTTGCGTTCGGTTGCTCGTCAGCTCGGAATCAAGGAAATGATGAGCGAGTTATATGGTTGTACAGGCTGGCAGATGAATCTTCGTTCTTATAAGGAAGTGGGGGATTGGCAGTCATTGTTTGGCGTCACACTCCGTTGCCCGCATTTGAGTTGGTACACAATGGAAGGCGAAGCAAAACGTGATTTTCCTGCAAGTATTTCTTGCCAAAGTCCTTGGTATAAAGAATATAAGCAGATTGAGGATTATTTTTCTCGTATGCAAATAATTCTTTCGTTAGGAAATTCGATTTGCGATACTTTGGTTGTGAATCCTATTGAAAGTGTTTGGTCTGTAATTCATCCTGGTTGGTCAAACAATGAATTAGAGACGCTTGATGAGGATGTAAAAAAACTTGAAGAGCATTACGAATCACTTTTCTATGCATTAGCAGGAAACCAAATTGATTTTGATTACGGTGACGAGCATTACATAAAGAAACTTGGAAAAATTGTTAAATTAGAGGACGGTACGACTGCATTACAAATTGGAGAGATGACATATAAAACTGTTATTGTTCCCTATATGCTTACAATTCGTTCTTCTACAGTCAAGTTACTTAAAGAATTTGCGGATAAAGGCGGAAAGGTAATATTTACTTTTGAACCACCAATGTTTGTGGATGCAGTACCGTCTGATGTGGCTAAAAGTATCATAGGAACTGTATGTGATATATCTAATATTTCGTCATTTGTAACTTCCTCTGTAGTTCATTTAGATTCAAAGTTCAATCAGATTTATATGCAGGTTCGCGAGCTTGAGGATGGTTATGCTGCTGTACTAATTAATACGGACACTGAAATAGGTTCAAACAATGTAACGCTCTCGTTTGATGAAGAATTTGATATTGAACAGTTTGATATCCGTACTGGTAACATAAAGTCCATAGGACACGGAAAAATGATTACTGTCGATTTTGAACCTTCTATGGAATACTGTATCAAACTCTCAAGAAGAAACGATTTAGCTGCAGTTAGAAATATTTCGGCAGAAGAAAATAAGGCGATTGAATTATGCGGTCCATTCCGTTATACCTTAAGTGAACCGAATATTTGTGTTTTAGATATGGCAGAATACAGTATTAACGGAGAATGGTATGAGCGTACAGATGTTTTAATTGCGGATAAAAATATTCGCAGAAAATTAGGACTTGAACTTCGTGGTGGCGAAATGCTTCAACCTTGGTTTATTGCTGATAAAGAGCATAAGGTAGTCGGACAGATTTCGTTAAGGTTTGATTTTAGTATTGAGACTATGCCTGAAAAGTTGAAGTTAGCTATAGAACATCCTGAAAATTTTGTAATTAACCTTAATGGATGTACATCTGCTTTCACAAAGGTTAACGAGCGCTGGATAGATAGTTGCTATACCGTTTTGGAAGTGGACATTTCAAAGTGTGCAATAGGCACCAATGTTATAGAGTTGTCGACTGGAATGAGAGACAATCTCAATCTGGAAGCAATGTTTTTGCTTGGGGATTTTGGAGTTCGCTTAGATGGTTCACATTCAATAATAACTAAACTTCCCGATTTTTTAGAAATTGGCGATTTGTGTGAACAAGGTTTACCTTTTTACAGTGCTGGGGTTACATACCATATTGATAATCTGCCAAATGATATTAACAGTTTAGCTTTAAGCAAATTTGAGGGTGCCGTGGTTAAAATTGAAGGCAACGGAAAAGAAAAAATAATTTTCTCACCGCCGTATGTTGCAGATATATCTTCTCTTAATGAAGATGGCAAGCTTTCATTAACCTGTATTCTCACAAGAAAGAACACTTTCGGTCCGCTCCATTATGCGCCAATTTGGATGGAAGCTATATGGCCAGATATGTTCGTGATTGAGGATGAAGAAATCTTCTGTAAAGACAGGTATGCTTTAATTAAGCAAGGCCTTACAAAACCAATTTTGCTATATAAAGACAAGGAGATGTGATGCTGGGTGTCAGCGAATGGTTTGGTTAAAAAAATTGTTGCTCTTTTTTTGAGCATTATATTGCTTGTGGCGATTGCATCTGTTGCGGTATCTGCAGAAACTCTTTTGCAAGAATTGAATGCAGATATTGATATACACATAGAGCAAAGCATGCCATATTTAGATTATTTGGATAAGTACAGCAATGTAAAAGACGGAAAAGAAACAATTATAATCGAAGCCGCAAAGGGATATAGAGCAGAACCCGACGTCTCGGTTGTTGACAACATTGGTGATATTTCTGGGGAGTGTCTTCAAACTGGCGAAGATGGATTTACAGAGTGGAATTTTGATGTAGCAGACGAAGGTCTTTATGAAATGTGGGTTGAATATTACCCGGTAGAAGGCAAAGGTTCGTCAATAGTTCGTTCTGTATATTTAGATGGCGAACTTCCGTTTGAAGAGGCAAGAAATATAAATTTTGGTAGAATTTGGGTTGATGCCGAAAAACGTAGTGATAAGTCGGGAAATGAGATTAAGCCATTACAAAAGCAACAACCTGAATGGATAACAGCATCTGCAAAGGATAGCGTTGGATATGTTCAAGAAAACCTGAAATTTTATTTGTCTGCTGGTTCACATATTTTAAGATTTACATCTTTACGGGAGCCGATGATAATAAAAAGAATATATTTCAAAAATCCAAATGAAACTGTAGTTTCGTACGAAGAAATTAAGAAGAAATATGATTCTAATGGATATACTGCACCCGATGCTGAAATTATTTACATTGAGGCAGAAGATACAAAGGCAAAAAGCGATACATCAATTGTACCTGCGAGTGATCGTTCTTCTGCAGCTGTTTCTCCCAGTCATCATTCGAAAATTCGTCTAAATTATATCGGTTCAAGCAAGTGGTCTCAAAACGGGCAATGGATTGAATGGTCTATAAAAGTAGAAAAAAGCGGTTTATATAAAATAGGACTTAAAGAAAAACAAGACGGCGCGAGCGGTTCAAACACATATAGAAGAATTTTAATAGACGGTACTGTTCCGTTTAAAGAATTAGAGACTGTGAGTTTTCCTTATTCAATTCGCTGGGAAATGACCGAACTAGGTGATGATAAAGGCGCCTATCAATTTTATTTTGAAGGCGGAAAAACATACACTCTGCGGATGGAGGTTATTCTTGGTGACGACAAAAACGATATTCAAGAGGTTGAGGATGTTGTTAACCAGTTAAACAAGATTTATCGTGAAATTTTGATTGTAACAGGTACAAATCCTGATGAAAACAGAGATTATAACTTTGATGAAACTTTACCTGAAACCATCAGTTCGATGGAAAAGCAACTCAAAAGGCTTAGAATTGCAAGAGATAATATAAATAATAGAATCGGTGAGGAGAGTGAATATGTCCAGCCGATTGAGAAAATGATTCGCCAACTTGAGGCAATGACTGAAAAACCTGATAGTATAGCAAAAAAATTTAAACAGTTTCAAAATGATATCACTTCGCTTGCAACATGGATAAATACTGCAAAAAGTCAACCGTTGAGCTTGGATTATATAGTTGTAGCTCCGTATGATGATAAAATCCCAAGTAAAACTGTAAATTTCTTTGAAGAAATGCTCTATCATATAAAGAGTTTCTTTGCAACTTTTATGGAGGATTACAGCGGTATAGAGGCAAGTGATTCTGATTCAGCAGTTACTGTTTGGGTGGGTAACGGCAACACAGGTGGACGTGATCAAGCGCAAGTACTTAAAAATATGGCGGATAATGAGTTTACCTCTAAAACAGGCATACCTGTAAATATTCAACTTATTTCTATGGGTGCGTTGTTGCCGTCAACTCTGTCGGGCATTGGTCCTGATGTAGCACTTACTTTAGGTCAAAGCGAGCCTGTGAATTATGCTGTACGCAATGCTGTTGTAGATTTAACACAGTTTGAAGATTATAAGGAAGTAGTTGCTCGTTTTTCTCCAGGAGCAATGGAGCCGTTGTCATTTAATGGTGGCGTTTATGCATTACCTGAAAGTGAAACCTTCCCGATGATGTTTTATCGAAAGGATATACTTGCAGAATTAGGTTTAAAATTACCTGACACTTGGGAAGATGTTGTTATAATGCTTCCGTATTTACAGAAGAAACAGTTTAACTTTGGTTTGCCCACAGTTTCAACCGGAATAATGCCAATGTATTCAATGTTGCTACTTCAAAACGGTGGGGAATTGTATACTGAAGGTGGTAAAGAGTCGAAAATAGATTCTTTGGAATCTATTGATTCGCTGACATTATACACGCGCTTTTATACGGATTATCAAATTCCGCAAACAATAGATTTTGTTAACCGATTCCGCTCAGGAGAAGTTCCTATAGGAATTGCGGACTATTCAATGTATAATCAGCTTTCTGTATTTGCTCCTGAGCTGGATGGTCTTTGGGGATTTGCACCTGTTCCGGGTGTTAAACAGGAAGATGGAACAATAGATAGGACTACTGCCAGTACAGTTGCTGCATGTATAATTCTTAAAAATTCAGACAAACAGAAAGAAGCTTGGGAATTCTTGAAGTGGTGGACAAGTGCGGAAACACAGACTGAGTTTGGATTAGAATTAGAAAGCATTCTTGGAACTTCAGCAAGATATGCAACCGCAAATTTAGAAGCAATGAAGCAATTGCCATGGGATTCAGATGCATATACACAAATTTCAAAGCAATGGGAGTATGCAAAGGGTTTGCCAGAGGTTCCGGGTGGATATTATACTTCTAGATATATAGGATTTGCATTTACTGATGTTGTAAATCAGTCGTTAGAACCCAGTGATTTGTTAATAAAATATAAAAAAGTTATTGATGAAGAAATTGAATCAAAACGCAAAGAATTTAAGCTTAAGGATTAAAAGGAGGGAGTAAATATGCATATATCTGCAAACCAAAAAGGTAAGCAAAAAGACTTCTCATATTTATTAAAAACTATATGGCAAAATAAATCGTCCTATATTTTTATGGCTCCCTTTTTAATTATCTTTTTTACATTCACTATATTGCCGGTTGGAAATGCAATCTATTATAGTTTTACACAGTTTAATATTTTGGAAGCGCCGGTATTTGTAGGACTACAAAATTATCGCAAATTGTTTTTAAATGATCCGATATTTGTTACTGCTGTCAAGAACACATTTTTACTCGCAGGAATAACAGGACCGGTAAGTTATTTTTTGTGTTTGTTTTTTGCATGGTTTGTAAATGAGTTAGGACCAAAATCTCGTTCAATACTTACATTGATTTTTTATTCACCGTCTATGGTGAGTATAACATTTGTTTGGCAGTTGATTTTCAGCGGTGATTCAAATGGTATTTTAAATGCTTGGCTTACAAAATTAGGTATTATAAATTCACCCATTCAGTGGTTAAAGGATACTACATATATTTTACCGGTTGTTATTATAGTTATTTTGTGGTCGAGTTTAGGAACAAGTTTTCTGACATTTATCGCCGGTTTTCAAACGGTTGATACTACTCTTTACGAAGCAGGAGCTATTGATGGTGTTAAAAACCGTTGGCAAGAATTATGGTATATAACCCTGCCGAGTATGGCACCACAAATGATGTTCGGTGCAGTAATGAGCATTTCTGGTTCTTTTGGTATAGGTGCTGCAATTACAGGATTAGTTGGTTATCCAAGTACTAATTATGTTGTTCATACTATTATGCATCATCTTGAGGACTATGGTTCAACAAGATTTGAGATGGGATATGCCTGTGCAATTGCAACAATTTTGTTTATTGTAATGATTTCTATGAACAAAATTGTAAGGAATTTGATTTCAAAGGTGGGAAAATAATGAGCATATCTAAGGTTGTTAGAAAAACACTGAAAATGAAACCAAAGAAAAAGCAAGTTAACCGTTCTGCAGCCGGAAATTTTGGAGTCACATTATTTTTGGTGCTTTTAGCAATTGTAATGGCATTGCCTCTTGTATATACGATAGGTAACGCTTTCAAACCACTAAGCGAATTGTGGTTGTTTCCGCCACCGCTTTTGCCTCAAAATCCTACTTTTCGAAATTTTGCTGATTTATTTGTTTTATTACAAGGTTCATGGGTCCCCATGTCACGCTATTTGTTTAATACCGTATTCATTACGGTTGTTGGAACAGTGGGACAGGTGATTTTGGCGTCAATGTGTGCATATCCGTTAGCAAAACACAAATTCCCGGGTAAAAATCTTATATTTTCACTAATAGTAGCTTCGCTTATGTTCAACGCTTCGGTTACAGGCATACCAAACTATTTAACAATGGTGCGACTTGATTGGGTTGATACATATTGGGCGGTTATTATTCCTGCAATGGGTAGTTCTATGGGACTTTATCTTATGAAACAGTTTATGGAAACATCAATACCTGATGCGCTTCTGGAAGCTGCTAAAATTGACGGTGCAAATGAAGCCCAAATTTTTTGTCGTATTGTTTTACCAAATGTTAAACCGGCTTGGCTCACATTGACAATATTTTCAGTTCAGGCTCTTTGGAATATGGGTTCAAATATATATATATACAATGAAGAACTTAAGACTTTTTCCTATGCAATTTCTCAGATTATAACTGGTGGTATTTCCCGTGCTGGTGTCGGCTCTGCAGTAACGGTTATTATGATGATTGTACCTATTGGCGTATTTATACTTACTCAGAGCAATGTGGTTCAAACAATGTCGACTTCAGGAATGAAGGATTAAAACATACAAAGGAGAAATTATATGAAAAGCATTTCACAATATCGTTCGTTAATTGCAGGATGTTTAGCGTTGTTCTTTATGATTTGCACGGTTGTAAATCTTATTCCGGCGAATGCTATAAATACTGATAACAGCGTGAATATCGAATCTAAAGTTGATCCATTGGTGTATGATTTTGAGTTCCTCTCAACTGAGGTGGATGGAACTATTTATCGCAAACCAGACACGCTGGGATGGAAAATTTTAAGTGGTGCGTCTGAAACAACTATTGTTGAAAACAGCGTTTGGCAGATTGATGTTCAAAGCACTAGGTTTGCTGTTCAAGGAGAGGAAAATGTTGCTATTGAGGCTTCTTTGTATTCATCATTTAGAATGAATTTGTTGAATGAAACTGCAGCAGAAATGGCAACAGTTTATTTTAAGACAGATAGAGATCAAGAATATGATGATAATAAATCACTTACAATAAATATTCAGCCTAATGATAAAATTTATCGAGAGTATATATTTGATATGTCGGTTGTTAGCGCATGGAAAGGCACTATTAATCAAATTAAGGTTGTCTTTAACAATAGAGTTGGTGATGATACTTCTGTTGGCAAACTGAATGTAGATTATTTCAGTTTTAATCCTGATAATGTTCCTGCAAATATGCTTTTTGATTTTTCTGAAAATTTAAAAGGAATCGAAAATATATCTAATGCTACTCAAACGGGTGAAGATAGTCTTTTATTAACACCAACTGATGCAAATGCAAGTTTTGAAACAATAGGAAATCTTGGCTTGGATGCTTCGCAATTTAATTATTTTAAAATTGCATTACAGAACTCTACTTCTGCAAAAAAACTGAGAGTATCATTTATTACAAAAACATCAAGAATATGGGATGACGAAAAGTCGGTGCTTTTGGAAGAATTAAAGGTTTCCGACAGTGGACTTTCATACTATGCGTTCAATATGACAAGTTCTCCGCTTTGGAAGGGCACGATTGAAAAGTTGAAAATCACTTTTGAAGACACTAAAGTTAATGATGGAAGTATTACTATTTCTGTAATGGGCATGTTTACAGGAGTGATTTTAGATGATCAAGTTTTTGATTTTTCAAAAGATTATGCTGAATGGTCAGCAGGTACTAATGCAAGACTTTCGCATAATGGAAGTGCATTAAATGTTGATATTAAAGGTGCTGATGCTTATTATACATCACCTGAAGTATCAATAAATGCAGATGAAATGCGATATATTACTATTAAATTAAAAAACAATACAGCATCTACCGGGATGCGTATACAGTGGATGAACGATGGAGATAAAGGTTTTGATGATATTAAATCTCAAAACATACTAATCAATCCTAATTCTGATATGCAAGAATATGTTTTCCCGATTGGTGACCATCAACGTTGGGAAGGTAATGTGACACGTCTTAAAATAACACCTGCGCTTTATTCGGCACAAGGAAGTCAGCAGATAAGTTGCATAACTTTTTCTCAAAACGAGGATGCATCTTTTTCTGGTAGAGATGTTACCGAGGGTAAAATTGAAAGTTCTAATGGTTGGACATTCAATTCAAATGGCGGCCAATTTTCCGGCGATATGGATAAAACCGGAACAACTTTGCCAAACACAAAGGGTTCAGGACTTCCAATAGAGTTGTCAAATGATGGTCAGGAGAATACATTTGGTAAAGGTATGCCTGTGGAAGCTTGGCGTTCAGTACCTAAATATACAGATGGATACATTCAGTGGCCTGTTAGTGTTAACATAAACGATGTGAATACTACAGGAACAACAATAAAACTCATTAATACTGAAACTAATAATGATTCTCTTCGAATCACTTTAAGCGGCGGAGAACTTAATCTTTCTCTTCCAAATAGTGAGAAAAAAATTGCAGATTTATCCAATGGCAAAACAGTTCGTTTTTTACTGTACATGAATATGTTAGAGCACACATACGACCTGTGGATGAATTCCGAACTCATTGAAGAAGATATCCCATTTACTACACCCGAAAGTTTCGATAAAATCTATCTTGGTACGACCGGTGAACACAAGGTGATTTTTGGATATTCAGGAAATATGTACAGAGTAAATGAGATGTATGAAGATTTTTCCTTGCTATCCGGTAGTTTAAACAGCAGTGATCAATATGAAGTTGAAGGTGATGTTCTAGTAGGAAGCAAGGGTGACGGAAAATTACCATTAAAGGAGATTCCTTCTTCAATTTCATCAACAAATATATTGGCTGTTGGAAACTCGCAAGCAAGCTCTTTTAATGCACAATTCACCCCAACATCCAATGTCGTGGAAACTAATATTCGTTTTGTCGTAATGAAAAAAAATGATGGAATGAAAATTCAGTTATTTGATACCACACATGAAGCGGCATCAATAAGCGTGTTGGGAAATGATATCGTGTATTTGGATGCTGATGGAAAAAAACAGGTTTTATGGAAAGATTTTAGAACCGATGTACTGTATACATTGAAAATTCGTGTTTATATTGAATTGAATAAAGTTGAATATTCCATTAATGGTTCTTCGTCTAAAAATGGTAAACGTGAGAATATTAATGCGCCTGCTACTTCAGTATTACAATCTAATGCGAAGACAATAAATAAGCTTTCGATAAATACTGAAGGTCAAGGAACCTGGTATATAGATAATGTTCGCATTCTCGACTATACACCAAGTACAGTGCCAACTATTGAAGCAACAAATGATACTGCGAACGGTTATATTGGTGTAAATGCTTGGTCGTCTAATGATGCAAGTGCAGAAAAATTTTATCAAAAAACACAGCGAATTGCAGATAAAGAATCAGTGTTGGGATATTATAGTGATTATGATAAGAATGCAACCGATTGGCAAATCAAATACCTTGCTGAGAATGGTATAGATTTCATCTCTTATTTTTATTTGTCCTATGGTGAAGAAGCGGTAGACACATATATAGATTATGCTGATTATAAAAATAAGGTTAATTTTGCATATCAACTTATAAATTGGTGTGCGAACAGTCAAGAGGAGTATGAAAAGGTACTTTATCCGTTTTTATCAGAACGTTTATTTAGAAATCCTAATTATATAACTTACGAGAACAAACCAATTTTATTTGTGTATAGCGACTTAACAGGAAACACCCAAGAAGCTTTAAAAACTCTTGAAGAATTAGCCATGAAAGATGGTTGGGATGGAATAATATTTGTTAATGTTAGAAACACAGCAAATGAAGAACAGTTTAAAAAAGCTAAAGAAAACGGTTACGATTATGTTTCGAATTATTGGCAAGTTACTACTCCAAAAAAGGTAACCGATGCAGTTTCAATGGCTCAAAAAGCGGGAATTGAATATATAATGGCACCCGGTGTTGGAGCCGATTCTCGCTGCTGGTCTAATTTAAGTCTTACTGATTCATCATCATATATACATGTGACTCCTTCTCAATTTTATAATACCCTTGCACAGTGCAAGGAAAGTATGTCACAATATTCTTCAAAATCACTATCAAGTAAAATGATATTTGCAGAAAACTGGAGTGAGTTTGGCGAGGGGCATAGTATAATGCCGTTCGGAGAATTTGGTTTTGGATACATAAACCAAATTCGACGAGTTTTTGGTTCAAATACTGATAATAATTATAAGAATACTATTCCTTCAGGTAAACTCGATACATTGTTTTCGAAGGGATGGACTGTAGAACAGTTGTCTAATAGAGGATTTGAAACAGGTGTTATCGACTGGAATATCACGGACGCTAAATTGACTGCAGAGGGTTGTAATGAGTTTTATTATTTGAAATCGTGTGCAAATGTTGTGGAGCGAGTATCTACAAACAGTCATTTATCACAAAATGTTACTGCAAAGATTTTGAACAACGGCAAAGGTGCTGTTTATAATATGTCGGCGTATCTTAAGGCATCAAGTGACGAATATGCACCTCCAGAAGATGATATGAGATATATGTCTTTCTTCCCATCATCAAACGAAAGTGTTGCTTTAACATATTCTTCATTAAATAACAATTTAACGATTTCTTCTTATGATGAAAATAATGAGAATCAACGCTTTTTAGTCAAAAGAATTCCCGATAGCACATATTATCAGATATTTGTAGCAAATACCTATCAAGAGGATAATGATGGTAATGCTATTGCTGGTAAGTTAGTGGCTTCTGTAAATGATTGGGTTAATGAAAAAGAGGCATTAACTTATTTAGCAGCTTCACTATATGTTTGGGATATAAAACAAATTGATGCAGATAATGAACGTTGCACATATTTTACTGTTCCTGAAGAAATTTATAATGGTGACATAATTGCAATTAACGGCGGACCAAATCATGACGGAAGAGCATTATTCCAAGAAACAGGTATTGGGAATGCGGTTAGAATAATCATGAACTGGGGAGACAAGTCTCAGCGTTGGGTAGCTAAATATCGCGCTCCTTCTGAAATTCCTTTGTCATTTATGACTAGTTCTTTATTAGAATTAGAGATTACTGATAGTGTAGGAACACATTCGTATATTTATTCTGGTGGTTCATCATTGTTTGGTAGTGTAAAAAATGCAGCACAAATTAAGGTTGATTGGACCGGAGAATTAAAAAAAGCTGTTTTAAAAATAAATGCAGATACTCAAACAGTAAATAATTTTACTGTTGATGAATGCCATTTCCAATTGGTAGATAAAGAGTATTATACATTACCAAAATACATGGTTGTTGGCGGTAGTACTATTGTTAATAACGGTCCAGATGATGGAAGTGAAGAACAAGCATTGATTATTTATAATATAGCAACGAATGGTGGAGAAAATATCGATATTGAACTGCCGTCTCCAATTATATTGAGTAGGGATGTTTTCAAAACAGCAAAAGATAATAATGTTATTGTTACTTTTAAATTAACGGATGAAACTCGTACATGGTATTCATGGAAGTTTGCACCAGAAAACATAGTCAATACTAATGTTGATTTAAATACTAGGATTAGTTTCATAAGTAAATATAAAGCTAATATAGACAGAGCTGTTGAAAAAAACGGGAATCCATTCTACTTGTCGTTTGCTCATAGTGATGAGCTACCTGGAAAGTCAACAATTAGTGCGTATGTTGGTGACCAATATGCTGTAGGCGAACAGATTTCTTTGTATGAATACCAAACTTCTGATGGCAGAATCAAGTTGGTTTCCAAAAAACTTATTGTTGATAAAGATGGTTATGTAGTTTTTGACATTGAAAAAGCAGCAGAATATTTCCTTGTTAGAAGCAATGTTCGTGTTAATTTGACAAGTCCTATCACAGGTGATGATGCAAACATTACTTTGGCTGTTATTTCTGCATCATTATCATTTATTTGTTTGATTTGTTGTATTGTATTTTCAAGAAAGAGGAGGGCACAGTAAAATGACATTATTTGAAAAGCATCATATTCCTAAAAGAATTCTTTCAATTTTACTTGCAATTACAGTTGTATTGTCCGTAGTTGTAATAGTATTTACCACTTCTTTCTCTGCATCTGCACTTTTAGTGGATGGAAATCCTAAGATGAATAGCGAAGCACAAGCGTCTTGGCAATTACATAAGGTTAACGACAGTAATGCTTTCAAATTGCAAAATATTGAGACTGGGTTATATATGACATTGAGCAAAGAAGGTGATTCATATCAGTTGATTCAAGATAACGAAAAAACTGATGATGATAATTCACAGTTGTTTAAATTCATTTACTCAGGATATACAAATGCTGTAGGAAATCACTATTTTGTTATTGTTCATATAGAAACCAATAAATGTATTTATGCAAGTGATGATAAAAAGAGTATTTTGTTTGGAAATGCAAATAACTGGTGGAATACTTTCCCATCTGGTGCATCTACAAACAATAATTGTCAGTTCGAAGCAAAGGGTGTTAAAGAAACTGCGATTGCAGATGGAGAAGTAGCAGTTTTTGTTTCTGCAAATGGTATGTATCTGCAAAGTGATAAATTACGTTCCGATATCAACTATGATGTAAGTGCAGAAGTTTTATCTAATGAATCACTTGAATCTTCTAATAGTTCAAATTCATCGAATAAAACCGGTACAGTAGTTGCGGGTACCACAATGCTTAGTGAAGACCAAGCAAGTTGGGTTTTAAGCGCGAACGGTGCAGGATATGTACTTAAGAACAAATCAACCAATTTATATATGACAATGGAAAAGGAAGGCGAAAGTTATAGACTTTATCAAGCCGAGAAAC
>JAZNFF010000067.1:0-1857 GCA_045588995.1 Acutalibacteraceae bacterium | reverse complement strand
TAAACAGAATCTGTTACCTCAATACCAACCTTAGCGATAGGAGAACCGATGGGTCCCATAGAATAAGGGATGACATACATCGTTCTGCCCTTATAGCTACCGCGAGCAATATTATAGAGTTTTTTATACATTTCAGAGGGCTCGCACCAGTTATTAGTGGGACCTGCTTCTTCCTTGGTCTCTGTGCAGATAAAGGTTCTGTCTTCAACACGGGCAACGTCGTTAGGATTAGTTCTGTGAAGATAGCAACCGGGAAGCTTATCCTGATTAAGCTTATGAAGCTCACCGAGCTTTACAGCTTCTTCACGGAGTTCTTCTCTCTGCTCATCACTGCCGTTAATCCAAACAACTTTGTCGGGAGTAAGCAGCTCTTTCATTTCATCGAGCCATTTTAAAACTGTTTTGTTAGTGGTCATTTTGATTTCTCCTTATAAATGGTCCAAATTTTTGCCATATACATTATAATTTATCAACTGTCAAATGTCAATAGAGCTTTGTTATTTTTTTGATAAACTATTATAAAATCAATAATCCTTGACAAAAGCGCATAATAGTTATAAAATAATATATTAAAAGGAGTAGTTTCGTCTTTTCGGAGGAGGATAGTTTATGAAGGATGGTTTTATTAAGGTTGGCGCCGCTACCGTTAAGGTTGGTGTTGCCGATATTAAAAGCAATATCCAAAGTATCAAAAACCAAATAGATAAAGCGGACAAGTTTGGAGTGCAGTTGCTTACCCTTCCCGAACTTTGTCTTACAGGTTACACCTGCGGTGATTTATTCTTATCCGAAACCTTAAGCTCCGAAGCGCTCGAAGGGTTAAAAGAGTTATGCGAATTTACTGCGGGTAAAAGTCCCGTTGTTACGGTTGGCCTTCCCTTTAAAAACCGCGGTCGACTTTTCAACTGTGTTGCTGTGCTTTTTGATGGCGCCATTCTTGGAATAATTCCTAAAAACTATCTTGATTACTCCCCTGCCCCCTTTGAATCGAGAAACTTTTCTTGCGGCGGCGAATGCGAAGATATTTTAATCTGCGGTCAAATCGTTCCCTTTGGAAGCAATATAGTTTTCAAATGCGAGGAACTTCCCGAATTTTGCTTCGGCGTTACCGTTGGTAAGCACTTTACCAAGGTTAGAAATCAAGCCGAACTGTTATGCGAAGCAGGGGCTTCGATTATAGCGAATTCTGCAGCCCTTAACGAACTGCCTGAAAGCGCAGACAAAAGAAGATTATTAGTTTCATCAATTTCTGATGAGCTTTCCTGCGGATTTATTTATGCAGACGCCGACAGTAGCGAATCTACCACCGATATCGTATTTTCAAGGCATCTGTTGATATCCGAAAACGGCAAGATTTTAAAAGAAAATTTGCCCTTTGGCGAAGATGATATAATCGTAAGCGAAATTGACGTTAAGAACATTTTAGCAAGAAGAATTAAAAATTCCGTAGACAACGAAACCTTCGGAGATTGCGAAACGGTTTATTTTTCTTACGAACAAAAGGATACGGCTCTCACCCGAGATTTTGACAAAAACCCTTTTGTTCCAAGCGGAAAGCAAAAACTTTCCGCGACTCTTGACACGGTTTTAAACGTTCAGGCCTACGGACTTAAAAAAAGAATTGAGCATACCCACTGCAAAACATTGGTTTTAGGTATTTCGGGTGGACTTGACAGTACCCTTGCGCTTTTAGTTGCTGTTAGAACTCTTAAACTCTTAAACCGACCTTTAACCGATATTTTAGCGGTTACAATGCCCTGCTTTGGCACTACAAGCCGCACTAAATCTAATGCGGTAAAACTTTGCGAGCTTTTGGGAGTGCGTCTAAAAGAAATAAATATCGGTGATTCGGTTTTA
>JAZNFF010000066.1:0-1547 GCA_045588995.1 Acutalibacteraceae bacterium | reverse complement strand
CGGAGTTTGCAAGGGAGGTGCTATTATTTGTGAATAAAGCAAAGGAAGAAATGCCGAGAGAGGATAGACATAGAAGTATGCCGCTTATGCTAAGGCAAATTCTTTTCACAAAATCGAGCTTTTTTATATCAGCGTTTTTCACGGTTTACCTCCCTTGCAAAAAACAGAATGGGTTTATTGTTTAAAAGTATTAGGGTTCAGCAAAAGTATATACAGTGATGATACCTGTTGCCAAAAGGGTATTGTTTGCATCGTACTGGTTAACCTGAAGAGTTACCCAACCCGATGCGTAGTTCACATCTCTGCCCGAATAGATTGTAAGTTCGCCGTTATTTAATTCGTAACCTATATCATCGTTGCTATCATTCACGATGGTGGCAGAGTTGATGGTATCAAATATTTTGCCGTCTAATCCTGAGGT
Source organism: Acutalibacteraceae bacterium (assembly GCA_045588995.1). Lineage (GTDB taxonomy): Bacteria > Bacillota > Clostridia > Oscillospirales > Acutalibacteraceae > UBA737. Next base: position 1,126 of record JAZNFF010000066.1, on the reverse strand, counting down.
AATTGTTTCTTTGCCGAGATTCCAGGTCATACCTGCCAAATTAGAAATCTTAACGCCGTTTTCATCGTAAGCAGTGAGTTGCGAGTTAAGATAAACTATATAATGGTCGGCGTTATTAACAGGGGCAACATAATAGCCATCTGCGCTTGCGGCGGGAGCAGCAACAGTAATTCTTGAATGGGTATATGTATTATCATATCTGCTGGTTTCTACGCCGTTAAGTATATAAGTAGAGTGAGAGCACATACCCATTATGGCATAGCAAGTATTAGCGTTTGTATACATATTGCCCGTATAACCCGAAGCGCTATCCATATTGATGGAAAGCTGATAGTCGGCGCCTTCATAACCGTGACCTAACATACCGCCGATTGTATTGCCTGTGGTACATACGAGAGTTGCATCGGATGTTGTGTTAACAAAAGAAACCGTGTAATTTGCGCCGTTGCTTCCACCGGCATTGGCGGCGCCGTAGTTGTAAAAAGAGCCAACATTATATTGACCTTCAATATAACCATGAAGTTCTACGTTCTCGAAAACGGTTTCACCCGGATTGTAGATATTTCTAACGAGCGCGTGTCCGTCGGTTGTGCGAACGGTTGCGCTAAAGTTGGAAATCTTGATTTCCTGAGCCGTATCAGATGTGCCGACAGTTCTGAAGAGAGAGGTGGAAAGATTAACGATTTCCACACCGTTGCCGTCGAAACTACCGTTAAGGTCAATTCTACCGATGCCGGTCATATCAAGGGTTTCAACGCCGTCTGCTATTTTATAGTAATTGTATTCGTCGTAATGCTCGGAGATACTCATTAACTGAGAAGGAGCGTCGATAAGATATGGATTTGATTCGGTACCTGCGCCACCAACAAAAGCAGTTCCGGCAGCTGCATCATACTCATTGCCAAAGCTATCGTATTCATATGCTAACTGGGTAGCGTAAACGGTGATAGCGATTCCGTCAATGGTAAGATTTTGATAATCGTTATTGGCAGTTTCCTGCATATGACCTTTAATGGTGATGGGCTCAGATTCTTTATCTGCAAGAAGGGTGCCTTCCGAGGTAAGAACCGCTTGGTTGTTATAGGTCCAGTCAATAACCTCGTTTAATTTTGCGTCACCGTCAATA
>JAZNFF010000065.1:0-2691 GCA_045588995.1 Acutalibacteraceae bacterium | reverse complement strand
TTACACAGGAGTGGGGGGTGATTACACGTTTCTGGAGGGCAACTGCTGCGTATTTGATGGTTTGGTTTTCGCCGACGTGGGCGTGTAGGCGCGTTGCGCCGTAGCGAATCCCGTCCCAAAACGCCAAGTTACCACTTGGTGTTTTGTGTTTGTGTCCGTAAGACAAACATCATTTTGCAACATAGTTGCAAATCTCATTTCCCGTTAATTACTTCGCCTCAAATCTCCCATCATCCGCAAACTTAACATTTACCGAAAGTTCTTCCATAAATTTGAGTATCCGCTCTTTTTCGGTGCCCGAAACAATTTCGGTATAGCAATCCTTCTGTATGGCGGGGATAAATCTATATGTGGCCGCGTTACCCTTAATTTCAATTTCAAGGATTCCCGTATCGATAGTTTCCGAATTAAAAATGAAATTTCCAAGATTACAAACTATAGGAACGCCCTTATAATACTCAATTCCCTGCAAAATATGGGCGTGAGCGCCGATGACAATATCAGCACCTGCATCTATATACTTCCCACCCATTTCATAAAGTCCATCTTCAATTTGGTGGGAGCCCTCTGCCCCCCAATGCACATACACAATATTATAATCGCATTGTTCCTCTGCCGAAGCTATTACGCTTAAATATTTTTCCGGATTATATGTACGCATAACCCCAGAAGAAGTTTCTGTGGCTTCCGGCGTAAGAATAAGCTTCTCCGCCTTTGTGGCCGCTGAAAAACCGTATTTTCTGCCGTTTACTATGAAATAAAAGGGCTTGCTCGCCTCCTCAATATTTGCACCGCCGCCAATATAGGGAAGGTCGGATTCCTTTAAGGTTTGCAAAGTATCGGCAAAAGCATATTCTCCAAAATCATAGGCGTGATTATTGGCAAGAGAAACGATATCTGCCCCGATATCAAGCATATGTTGTACCCTTGAGGGTTTGGCTCTGAAGGTATACATTTTACCCTTTAACGCCTCGCCTCTGGTGCTATAGGTAAATTCATTATTTGCAAGAAAAATATCCGCATCCCTTAAAAGCTTTACGGTTTCTTCACTCAAAACACCGTAAATCCCCTTGCCTCTTTCATCCAGAGCGGGAGCAATTTTCCAGTTATCAGCAAAAGAAATATCTCCAACAACACGAATCACCGTACTATCGGAATCACTTTCAATAACCTTGATATCGCTTCTGTAATTCGGACTTTCGGGATCTAATGCACCCGAATACATATCATTAAGAACGAGGGCTGTATTGCCCGTAATATCATACCAGCTTTCAGCCGTAAAACTATGGTCTTTAATAGCGGAGTTGATTTTTTCAAGAGTTTCCTTGCCAAATTCAGATGAAATCCACTCGAGAAATCCCTTTTTAATTAACCCTTCGTGAACACCCAAAAGTCCATCTTTTTCCGATAAAATTTCATGGATTATATCGTTATTATCAGATTTTGTTGAAGATTTGGCGCCGCATCCCGCCAAAACTATAAGGGAAAGCAATAAGCAGAAAGTTTTTAAAATTTTTAATTTCAATTTTGCCATCTCCCTTATAAAATATTAGCCAAAGCATTCAAACCCAAATCAGATTTTGGGATAAGGATTTTACGCTGTGGCTTTGTTAAAATACTCGCAAATCCGACAGGATTTGCTGCGTTTTGTGCCGTGCTCACCATAAAATCCTTTTATCACAAAATTCTGCGACCTAAAAGGCGCGGTTTTATGAGTAGATTTTGGTGATGCGAAGCACATAAAGCTGTCGCTTATGTGTGACAAAGAGCCAAAAGATGCCTTAAAACCGCCCTTTTGGGCTGGTTCGGGTTTGAATGATTTGGCTAACCGAAACTTCACCTGCAGAAAGAATTCTTTCTTCGCCGTTTTCCGAAATGATAAGCCCTGCATCATCGGTAATACCTAAAACTTGCGCAGTGTGAAGTGTATCCTCTCGCATAAATTCTACGGTTTTTCCATCAAGATATGAGCGGCTTCGATACTCTTTCATATATTCCTTGCTATGCGGATTTTTATAAATTGCAAAAAATTCCGAAACTATAGCCGCTACCACCTTCGCCTTTAAATCGAAAGTATCAGGACGGTCCAAAACACTATCCGCAATAGACGATATATCTGCGGGGAAAGATTGGGGCGCGCCCAAATTTATACCAATACCAAGAACGGCTCCCGAAAGCGTACCACCTTCACCTATTATTCCTTCGGTAAGGATACCACAAACTTTTTTGCCATCAATATAAATATCGTTAACCCATTTAATTTGAGTTTTTTTACCGCAAACCGCCTCTATAGCGCGGCTGACCGCCACTGCGGCAGCAGTTGTAATAAACAATGACCCTTCGGCCGTGAGATCCGGTTTTAAGATCAGGGACATATATATCCCGCCATCATAAGAAAAGAAACTGCGACCGAGCCGACCGCGTCCACCCGTCTGTAAAAGGGCAAAAATGCAGTCCCCTTCCGCCGACTCAGTAAGATTTTTTTTGGCATAAGAATTGGTGGATTCCATACATTCGAACACAAAAGGTCTTATTAAATTGGTTTGTTTTTTAATCGCTTGGCAAAATTTAGCCGCATTATCCATAACCATTTTATCACCGATATAATTTTAATATGAACTTTTCGCCTTGTCAACCTTTCAAAAATTAGTTGACTTTTCCCCGCACCTTATATATAATTATATGGCTAAA
>JAZNFF010000064.1:0-37687 GCA_045588995.1 Acutalibacteraceae bacterium | reverse complement strand
AAAAAGCCGTGAATTTCACGGCTTTTTTATTATACCGCAGGCGATTTTTTCTCCTGAATTTCCTGACGGTTGAGAGGTGAAATCATCTACCATATTATGAATAACAACGGTGCGGCCGATAATATCCGATATTTTAAATCTGTCAGTCAAAATCGATAAATGCGCCTTAGTGCCGCAAATCATTAAAGGTGGTAGGTCACCTGCGTGTTGGGGGTGGGGAGAGCCGTCTGGGTTATAGTGGCTTTTACTACCCGAAAAATCGTATCCGTCACAGTTGGAGCCCTCGTGTATATGAAAACCGAAAAACCCCGTTGCAGTACGCGGTAGACCGCTTATATCAGCAACAACCAAAACACAGTTTCCCTTTTGATAGAATTTAACCGTTCCGCTAATGTTAGGCGCCGCATTTCCGCCATTTATTAAGGCAATCGCCTGAGGTCTACTTAATTTACATATCATATAATCACCTGATTATATGGTATGTTTTTATATTCGGTTTTGTGATTTCTAAAACAAAAAGGTTCATATATTATTTACCTATTGAAAACGGGGTATAATAAGGATATGTTAATATTTTGGAGTGTGGAATATGGAATCTATCTGGTCTAAAGACACAAAATTCAAAAATTTAAATTACCTTGAAGACGGCGCTCGAACACAGGTGCTAATAGTAGGCGGGGGAATAGCGGGTATTTTGTGCGGCTATATGCTTCAAAAGGCGGGAATAGAGTGCATTATCGTTGAGGCGGACAGCATCTGCAAAGGCGTAACGGGTAACACAACGGCAAAAATAACCCTTCAGCACGGACTTGTTTACAATAAAATTATTAAATCATACGGGGTAGAGGGGGCAAAAATGTATCTTAAAGCCCAACAAACCGCATTGGATTTATATGATGAAATATGTAAAGATATTGATTGCGATTACAAGGTAGAAGACGCTTATGTTTATTCGGTTAATAATCTTAAAAATATGGAAAAAGAGGCGGAAGCGTATGAAAGAATCGGTTTAAAGGCAGAATTTTGTGATAATTTAGAGTTGCCGATTCAAATTAGTGGCGCAATCCGTGTTGAAAATCAAGCCCAATTTAACCCTTTGAAATTTTGCTTTTCTTTGGCGGAAGAACTGGATATATATGAAAACACCAAAGTGATAGAACTGTTTGATGGCGGCGCTATAACCAATAGGGGCAAAATTTGCGCCGAAAAAATTATCATTGCGACTCATTTTCCGTTTGTAAATAAATACGGCGGATTTTTTCTGAAAATGTATCAGCACCGTTCCTATGTTTTGGCGCTTTCGGGGGCGAAAATCCCCAAGGGTATGTATGTGGATGAGGATATTAAGGGACTATCCTTTAGAGAATGGAATGGTACGCTGCTTTTAGGCGGCGGCAGTCACAGAACGGGTAAAAAAGGAGGAAATTGGCAGGAACTTCGGGAGTTTGCCAAGAAGAATTACCCCGAAAGCCGAGAGATTGCTCACTGGGCGACACAGGATTGTATGACTCTTGACGGTATACCATATATCGGGAAGTATTCCCCGAAAACGCCTCAAATCTATGTAGCAACGGGCTTCAATAAATGGGGTATGACCTCATCTATGGCGGCGGCAGTGATTTTAACAGATATGATAAAGAGCAAAGAAAATGATTATGCCAAGGTTTTTGAGCCGTCAAGAAGTATATTGCACCCGCAACTTTTGGTTAACGGGGTTGAAACCCTTGTAAATATGGTTACTCCCACAACACCTCGTTGCCCACACTTAGGATGTGCTCTTAAATTTAACCCTTATGAACACACTTGGGATTGTCCTTGCCACGGCTCGAGATTTACGGAAGACGGCAAACTTATAGAAAACCCCGCTACCGATGATAAAAAGATGTAAATAGTGTTTTATCAACCCTTGCGCTTATAATAACAATATGATATAATGCCTTAAACACTGTGTTTGTGTTTAGGGCATTTTTATATGAGATATTAAAAAAAGAAAAGTCCTCCTTCAATAATATAAAACAAGATTTAAAATATGCCATAAAAATAGGTGAAAAAATTGGTGGGTGCTATATGAATCAAAAAGAGCTTTATGATTGTTTGGAAGGCAGTCCTATAATTGCGGCGGTTTATGATAATCTTTTTAGTGAGGCGATTAAATCGCCTTCTGATATCATTTTCCTTTTAGGATGCGATGTGTTTTCTGTTAAGGAAAAGATAGATTTAGCAAAATCAGCGGGCAAACATATCTTCGTTCATATTGATTTGGCTGAAGGTATCGGCAAGGATAAGGCGGGGGTAGAATATCTCGCCCGCTTGGGCGCTGACGGAATTATCAGTACAAAGGCAAATCTTATCAGAAATGCTAAGGATTCAGGATTGCTTACCGTTCAGAGATTTTTTGTTTATGATTCGCATGGAGTTAGCAATATTCAAAATGTTCTTGAAACCAATTCTCCCGATGTTATTGAGATAATGCCCGGTGTAATCGGTAAAATTATTGAAAAGTTTTCGTATATGAGCATACCCGTCATAGCGGGGGGCTTGGTTGAAACCAAATCGGAAGTAACAGCTGCCTTAAATATGGGCGCTTACGCCGTTTCCACGGGCAAAAAAGAACTTTGGTATATTTAAAAAAGCATTGACAAACCTCTTCTTTGTGATATAATACAATTGTAGAGATTTTAGAGTACACTTTCTTTAGGGATAGGTGTGCTCTTTTTTTATTTCCTACAATAATTATGAGGTGATTTTATGCAAACAGTAAAACTTGTAAACAGTTCCGCAAAAACAATCGCACACAGAGGCCTTTCAGGCATTGAAAAAGAAAATACAAACTCTGCCTTCGTTGCCGCAGGTAATCGCTCGTATTTCGGGATAGAAACCGATATTCATCGAACGGGTGACGGTAATTTTATTCTCTGCCACGATAACGATTTGAAACGTATTGCAGGGTTGGATATTGAAGTTGAAAAGGTTACACTCGCCGAACTGCGAAATGTTATTATCTATGACAGGGATCAAAGCAATATGAGAAATGATTTGCGCCTTAGTGAACTTGAAAATTATATTTCCATATGCAAAAAGTATGAAAAACACTGCATTTTAGAGCTGAAGTCCAATTTTACGGATGAAGAAATATTGAAAATTATAGAAATTATAAGAGAATATAATTATTTAGAAAGCGTTACATTTATTTCCTTTGTTTATGAAAATTTATTAAAAGTCAGGAAGTTTTTACCCGAACATTCCGTTCAGTTCCTTTTTACCGAGTTTAAGGATGAAATTGTAAACAAAGTGATAGCTGATAAGATTGATATAGATGTATACTATAAAGCGCTTGATGAGAAAATAATTAAAACGTTGCACCAAAACGGAATTAAGATTAACTGTTGGACAGTGGATGATAAGCAAGAAGCAGAAAAATTAATAAATTGGGGTATTGATTTTATTACCACTAATATATTAGAATAATATGTGTTAATTATGAGGCGATAAAAATGAATAATATAGTTGATTGGAAAACTATAACAAATTTTGTGGTTGATGCTTTTGTGGGTTACGGAGTGCCCCGAGAGGATGCGCAAATATGCGCAGATGTGCTTTTAGAATCGGATAAAAGGGGAATCGAATCCCACGGCGTAAACCGTTTTAAGCCCATCTATCTTGATAGGATAAAGGCGGGTATTCAAAGCCCCGTTACCGAATTTGAGATAGTTAAAGAAACTCCAACAACTGCGGTTATCGATGGTCATAACGGAATGGGCCAGGTAATCGGCCATAAGGCAATGAGTATGGCCATACAGAAAGCAAAAGAGTACGGTATGGGTATGGTAGCTGTGCGTAATTCCTGCCATTACGGTATCGCAGGTTACTATACAACTATGGCTACAAAAGCGGGTTGTATCGGGATGACGGGTACTAACGCCCGACCTTCCGTTGCGCCTACTCACGGAGTAGAGGGTATGTTTGGAACAAATCCCTTTACTATTGGCGTGCCTACGGATGAGAACTTTGATTTTAATTTTGACTGCGCAACATCTATTACCCAAAACGGCAAAATTGAGTATTATGAGCGCATAGGCGAAGACGTGCACGAAGGCACCATTATTGGTGACGATGGCTCGGCGATTGAAGGTGATGCAGGCGTTGCCCTTAAGAAAATAAGAAACGGTACAGCCGCCCTTACAACCCTTGGCGGAATAGGCGAAGACCTTGGCGGATATAAGGGCTATGGCTTTGCATTGGCGGTGGAATTTTTATCTTCAATACTTCAGGATGGTGCTTATGGTAAGCAACTGGACGGTAAAGATGGAGATGGAAATATACGTCCTTATCACTTGGGACATTGGTTTATTGCCATTGATACAAATCATTTCCTCGGTGAAGATATTGCCCGTAAAAAAGCGGGAGATATCTGCCGCAGTATGCGCAATTCAAAGAAGGCACCGGGCGCCGAGCGCATTTATACTGCGGGGGAGAAGGAATATGAAATCGGTATAGCCCGTGCGGCAGGTGTACCGATAAATGCGTCTGTTCAGAAAGAAATTATAACCGTTCGCGATGAGCTTGGTCTCAGTCAATATAAATTCCCCTGGGAGAACTAAAATGGATATCAGAAAAGAATCACTAAAAAAGCACTATGAATGGGGCGGAAAAATCGAGGTTATTTCGAGAGCACCTATAGAAACTCGCGAGGACCTTTCTCTTGCATATACCCCCGGTGTAGCGGAGCCATGTCTTGAAATAGAGAGGGATATAAATAAGTCCTATGAGCTTACGCGCCGCTCAAATTTGGTGGCGGTAGTTACCGATGGAACTGCGGTTTTAGGTCTTGGAGATATAGGAGCAGAAGCGGGTATGCCCGTTATGGAAGGCAAGTGCGCCCTCTTTAAAACCTTTGCCGATGTAGACGCTTTTCCTCTTTGCATAAAGTCAAAGGACGTGAATGAAATTGTCCGTACAATATATCTTTTATCGGGCAGTTTCGGCGGCATAAATCTTGAGGATATTTCGGCTCCCCGTTGCTTTGAAATCGAGAGAAAACTTAAGGAAATATGCGATATTCCCATATTTCACGATGACCAACACGGCACCGCCATTGTGGTTGCCGCCGCCCTTATAAACGCCCTTAAATTTGTTAAAAAAGACATGGATAAGGTTAAAGTGGTAATTAACGGCGCGGGCTCTGCGGGTATTGCTATCGGCAAGCATCTTATGAATATGGGAGTGAAAAATCTCACCTTCTGCGACCGTTTAGGAATTATATGCGAGGGCGACCCAAATAATAATTCCGCCCAAGAAGAAATGGCTAAAATTACGAATTTAGAGCATAAAAACGGCGAGCTTAAGGATGCGCTTAGAGGCGCCGATGTCTTTATCGGTGTTTCGGCTCCAAATCTCGTTACACCCGAAATGGTTAAATCTATGGCCAAAGATAGCATTTTGTTTCCAATGGCTAACCCCACTCCAGAAATTATGCCCGATATTGCCAAGGCGGCAGGGGCAAGAATTGTGGGTACAGGCCGCTCGGATTTTCCCAATCAGATTAATAATGTTCTGGCTTTTCCGGGCATTTTCAGAGGCGCTCTTGATTGCAGGGCAACCTGCATAAACGAGGAGATGAAGGTCGCAACTTCATATGCTTTAGCTTCACTTATCTCCGAAAATGAAATAAGCGAAGAAAACATTATTCCAAACGCTCTCGATAAGAGGGTAGCAAGAGCCGTTGCCGAGGCGGTTATCAAAACTGCGAAGGAAACGGGTGTGGCCCGAATATAAATTAAACTTAAAAACAGCTTCCGCTATTTTGCGGGAGCTGTTTTTGTTCACATATTATATATAATATATAATATAATATAGTTTTTATGCTTGATTATCGTACCGTTATGTAGTATAATTATCGTGTATAATTGCGTAAATAGTGCGTTTTGCAAAAATGCATATTATGGTTTTGAATTGATAGGATTTTTGTTGACCGTTAACAATGAAATCCTAAGCAGAATAAAAAGGAATGATTGCGATGACAGAAAATAAAAGGATGATACCCTTTAGTCCACCGGATATCAGTGAGGCCGAAATTAATGAGGTGACGCAAGCCCTTCGCTCCGGTTGGATCACAACGGGTCCCAGAACTAAACAACTCGAAAAGAATATTGCGGAGTGGATTGGTACTGAAAAATGCGTATGCTTAGGTTCTCAGACTGCCTGCGCAGAAATGGCGCTTCATATTATGGGAATCGGTCCCGGCGATGAAGTAATAACCTGCGCATATACATATACGGCAACTGCGTCGGTAATTGCTCACGTGGGCGCCAAGATTGTTCTTGTTGATACGCAAAAAGATAATCTTGAGATGGACTATGATGCTCTGGAAGCTGCAATCAATGAAAATACAAAAGCGATCATTCCCGTTGATCTTGCAGGTGTTCCTTGCGATTATGATAGAATTTCCCAAATAGTTGAGCGCAAAAAGAATTTATTTAAACCTTCAAACGAAATTCAATCTGCTCTTGGAAGAGTGGCGGTTATGGCCGATACGGCTCACGCCCTCGGAGCTCGTTGGCACGGTAAGATGGTAGGTTCTATTGCTGATTTTTCCAGTTTCAGTTTCCATGCGGTAAAGAATTTCACCACCGCTGAGGGCGGCGCGCTCACTTGGAAAACCATCCCCGGCATCAGCAATGAAGAAATATATAAAAAACTTCAACTGCTAAGTTTGCACGGGCAGTCGAAAGATGCCCTTCTTAAAACTCAACTCGGTTCGTGGGAATATGATATCGTAGGTACATATTACAAGTGCAATATGACCGATGTTGTAGCTGCAATCGGACTTAAACAGTTCGAGCGTTATCCAAGTATGCTCTGCCGCAGAAGAGAAATTATAGAAAAATATGATGCGGCCTTAAAACCGCTAAAGGTTAAAACCCTCGCTCACTATACTGATACTTGGGAATCTTCGGGACATTTGTATCTGACACGGGTTCCCGGTATTACGGCAGAGCAGAGAAATGAAATTATAGTTAAAATGTCGGAACGCGGAGTAGCAACCAATGTTCACTACAAACCGCTTCCTATGCATACTGCATATAAAAATCTTGGGTTTAATATTGCGGATTATCCGAATGCCTACGCGCAGTTCGCCAATGAGATTACGCTACCGCTTCACACCCGCTTAACAGATGATGATATTGACTATGTGATTAATCAGTATGTGGAAATTTTAAAGGAGTACATATAAGTGAAAATCGTTGATTGGGAACAACTTCCGCTTGAATTTCAAACCGAGGAAGTAAGAAAATATTATGATATCCTCAAAAAGAAAAAAATCAGTTTGTTCTTTAAAAGGGTATTGGATATTGTCGTATCGGTGCTTGCGCTTGTTGTTTTGTCACCTGTTTATCTGGTTTTGGCAGTGGCTATTAAAATCGATTCTCAGGGCCCCGTGTTTTATAGGCAAGAGAGGGTCACTCAATACGGAAAACTTTTTCGCATTCATAAGTTTCGCACTATGGTGCAAAATGCCGATAACGGCTCGCAGATTACGGTTAATAACGATAGCCGCATAACCCGAGTGGGAAAGGTGATCAGAGATTGCCGCTTGGATGAGATAGCGCAGCTTATAGATGTTATTCAAGGAACGCTTACTCTCTGCGGAGTTCGTCCCGAAACCCCCAAATATGTGGCCGAATACACCGATGAAATGATGGCTACTTTATTGCTTCCTGCGGGAGTAACAAATCTTGCAACAATTTATTATAAAGATGAAGCAAAGTTACTCGATGGCGTAGAGGATATCGATAAAGTTTATATAGAAAAAATTCTTCCCGCCAAAATGTATTATAATCTTAGAGAAATTGAACGGTTTAATTTTTGGGAAGATATAAAAGTTATGTTTATGACGGTGTTTGCCGTTCTTGGTAAAGAATATAAGGGCGATTATGACAAGGTGCTTGCCGAGAATCCCCCAAAACCTGTTGTCGAGGAAACTAAAGTATGAGTGAAAAATTGGTATCTATAATCACACCCACTTATAATTGCGCCGAATTTATTGCGCGTACTTTGGATACGGTAATAGCGCAGACCTATAAAAATTGGGAAATGATTATCGTGGATGATTGTTCGAGCGATAATACTAAAGAGATAGTTGAAGAATATATTAAAAAAGATTCTCGTATTAAGTATCATCTTCTTGAAGAAAATTCAGGAGCGGCCGTCGCCAGAACAACGGCAATGAATCTTGCCAAAGGTTCTTATATGGCTTTTCTTGATAGCGATGATATTTGGATGCCCGATAAGTTGGAAAGGCAGATAAAGTGGATGAATGATAATAACTATGCCTTTTCCTGCACTGCATATGAGCATATAGATGAGAAGGATAATTCACTCAATAAGGTTATTAAAACCGTTGAAAAAACCGATTATAACCGTTTGCTTTTAGATTGCCCCGTTGGAAACTCCAGCGTTATGTATGATGTTGAAAAGATGGGCAAATTTGAAGTCCCGAATATCAGAAAGAGAAACGATGATGCCCTTTGGCTTAAAATGCTGAAACAGGAAAAATATATTTGGGGTATGCCCGAAGTTTTGATGAAATATCGCGTTCGGGAAAATTCAATTTCAAGCAATAAAATAAAGGTAATCAAATACCATTGGATTTTATATCGGGAAATTGAGCATTTGAGCGTTTTCCGTTCTATGTTTCATATTTTCTGGTGGGGTGTCATTAAAGTTTTTGGATTAAAGTAAATTATATGCAGAAAATTTTTAGGGAGTTATGAAGTATGAAACACGGTGTGTTATATAAAATCAGAAGAAAAATGCAGGTGGTTGCATATTGCGTAACATCCCCTGAGTTCGTTTCAAAGATTTATTTTAGGTATGTTCTCGGATATAAATTAAATCTCAAATCTCCCAAAACTTTCAATGAGAAATTGCAGTGGCTTAAATTATATCATTGGTCAAATGAACCTAAGGCGGTACAGTGCGCCGATAAATATGCCGTCCGTTCTTACATAGAAGACCTTGGCAAAAAAGATATTCTCAATGATATTATTGATGTTTGGGACAATGCGGATGATATTAATTGGGATGAGTTGCCTCAAAAATTCGTATTAAAATGCAACCACGGTTGCGGATATAACATCATCTGCAAGGATAAATCCCGTTTGGATGAAAAGGAAACCAAAGAAACACTTAATAGGTGGATGCATGAAGATTTTTCAAAGTTTAATGCAGAACCTCATTACGCCCAAATTAAGCGAAAGATAATTTGTGAAAAGTTTCTTGAAGGCGAAGTTGTTAATTACAATATATATGTTTTCAACGGCAAGGCAACGTTTTTCTCGGTGGCTGGCGGTCTTGGAGACGGGGCGGGCGAGTATTTGAATTACTATAATCCCGATGGAACTTTGGCCGATTTTAAAAATAAATCTTATCCAGCAAAAGAAATTGAACTTTCATCTTTGCTACCCGAAATGATTGAAACTGCAGAGTATCTTGCCAAAGATTTGCCTATGGTAAGAGTGGATCTTTTCGATATTGAAGGTAAGATTATTTTATCGGAGATGACCTTTACTCCGGGCGGAGCGCTTATTCCGTTTTCTTCGGTAGCGGCCGATAGAATGTTAGGCGATAAATTAGATATTTCTGAATATGTAAAACAGTGAAATTGTTAAGGGTAGTGGTTAGATGCAGTGGGAAAGTAAAAAAACATTTGAACGGGTAGAAAAATTATTTATGATGGGTATTTTGCCATTGGGGAATATTCTTTGTGAAAGAAAACAACATAAATTCCCTAAAAGGTTTTATACCGTAGAACAAATGTTAGCAGAAGCCGGATTAAATGTTAATGAGCAAATACCGCAGATACAGAAAAAGGCCAATGAGATTGTTTCGGGCGTTTGCCGTGTTGGCTCCCGTTTTACAAAAAATTGTATTTGCATACAGTTGTACGAAGATGCAGTTGATCTTATGCCCATTGCTATGAAAAATGGTGCTCTTTTTTGTATTACAAAACGGCCCGTTCAGGGAGTGCCCTGTATAGTGGTAGATGACCCTAGTCGTGTATATGCAGATATGTGCGCTTTGTACCGTCGCAACAATGTTTCGGTAACGGCGGTTGTTGGTTCTATTGGTAAAACTACTGCTAAGAAAATGCTTAAATCGGTGTATGAACGCCAAGAAAAAACGTTTTGTGACGCTGGTAATGATAATCAACTCGATGGTGTAGGATATATTTGTCAACACGTACCTCTTAAAACAAAACTTTGGATTCAGGAAGTTAGTGAGGATACAAAAGGATGTGTTGAACACATTTCTAAGATTATTCGTCCGGATATTGCCATTATCACGGCTGTTGACAAATCGCATATTGAAGAATTTGGCGATGAACAAGGTATATTGGACGAGGTGGCGTCTATTGTAAGTCACATGTCTCATGATGGCATATGTATTACAAGCATAGATGAAGAAAATACAGCAAATTTGATTACTGAACGTAAAGTTGTTACGGTTTCTATGCACAATCCTCAAGCTGATTTTTATGCAAAAGATATTGAAATCAAGGAATCAGGTTTGGAATTTTGTGTAGTTGAACGTGAAACGGGAAAATCTTACAAAGTTTGTCTTCGCGATGTTTTTGCTGTTCATAATGTGTATTCTGCCTTATATGCTTTCGCAGCGGGTGTCTATTCGGGAATTTCGAAAGAGAATATTTTGCAGGGTATTGCTGATTATGAAGCAACAGGTGTACGGCAAAATATATGGCGAGCAAGGGGAAGAGTAGTTTATGCCGACTGTTATAACGCTGTTGCAAAATCAGTGCGTTCTGCCGTGGATGCAGCATCTTTGATTCCAATTCAAGGAAAACGAGTAGCTGTCTTGGGAGATATTGCGGAAACGGGCAAATATACCGTGTCTACACACGCTGAAATTGTTGAAATTGCCAACCAATCAAATTTCGATGTTTTAATTGCATATGGTAAAAATATTTGCAAAGCGGCAGGGTCTTTTACTCCCAAAAAAGGGCTTCGCGTGATTAAATGCGTGGATAGAAGAACTTTGAATCGATCGGTGCGAGAAAATGTTAAAAAAGGCGACTTGGTATTGTTTAAAGCTAGCCACAGTGGTGGTTTAGAAAAAACGATTGCTGCCACGTTTCCTTGGTCATATTGGAAAAAGATGTGGCAATATTATTGGCCACAGGTTATATGGCGGTTTGTCGTGCTGTTTAATTAAATTCTATAAAAGAAACTGGAGATATACAAAATATGAGAAACAAATATGTAGCCGTTGTTTGCGGCGGATGTTCTACCGAACGCGAGGTTTCACTTAGAAGCGGTAAAACTGTATATAACGGTTTAAAAAGCGCTGGATTTGAGAATTTAGAATTATTTGACTTAAAAGAAGATAATTTGGATGAAATCATTTCAAAGCATCCCGATATAGTATATTTAGCGCTTCACGGACAAGGCGGTGAAGACGGAACTATCCAAGAAATATTGCAAAATGCAAATATTTCTTATACTGGCCCTGGAGTTAAGGCAAGCGCCGTTTGTATGAATAAAATACTCACAAAGCAAATTTTAGAAGCCAATAATATACCAACGGCCAAGTTTGTGGTAAAGCGCCGAGAGGAATGCGAGAATATACCCGAACTAACGAAGGAACTTGTTGAAAGAATCGGTTTACCTATGGTTTTGAAAGCCCCATGTCAAGGTTCGAGTATCGGCGTGGTGATTATTAAGAAAAAAGAAGAAATCGTCAATGGAATTAATGAAGTTTTTAAATATGGCGACGAACTTTTAGCAGAGGAATTTCTTTCGGGAACAGAGATAACGCTTCCCATTATGGGCAATGATGAACTAAAAGTGCTTCCCGATATTGAAATCACCTCCGAAAGAGAGTTTTATGATTATCAAGCAAAGTATACAAGCGGGTTATACCATCATATTATTCCTGCGCGTATCAGTGAAGAAAATAGAGAACTTGTCAAAAAAATCGGAGCGCAGACCTATAAGGCGCTTGGGTGCGTAGGTATTTCCCGAATTGATTTTATTGTAGACAATAAAAAAGGTCCTATGGTAATTGAGGTTAACACTTCACCGGGAATGACAGAGGCGAGTTTATTCCCAGATTCTGCAAGAGCTGTGGGAATTACTGTGGCAGAACTTTTTTCTAAGGTTCTTGAGTTGGGGTTAACAGCCAATAGAAATTAAAGAAAAAGGGCGAGGCAATGAAGAAAAGAATTGCAATTATCGGGCATTTTGCCGATAAAAAAGAGTTCTATGACGGTCAAACCGTTTCCACACTACTTTTACGCAATGTTCTGGAAAAATCCAATGCGTTTAAAAAGATTTGCAAGGTTGATACATATAACTACCGTAAAAATTTTTTGAAAGTCATTTTTTCTTGGCTTTATAGTCAATTTTCCTGCTCTTATATAATCGTTATGCTTTCGGGAAACGGACTTAAGTTTTTCTGCCCCCTGCTTTATTACAGTAATAAGATTTTCAAAAGAAAGATTTTTCACCGAGTAATCGGCGGCGAATTGGATTCTTTTTTAACCCGAAATCCAAAGTGCATAAAATATATGAATTCCTTTGAAGTGAATTGGGTACAGTCGGAAAAACTTGTCAAAAAACTTGAAAGTATGGGTATAGAAAATGCGGAATATCTTGAGAATTTTCGAGATATAACCCCCGTTAAACTTTCAAACGAATCTAAAAAATTCGAAAAACCTTTCAAATTTTGCACTTTTTGCCGCGTATCTAAATCCAAGGGAATAGGACTTGCAATAGAATCGGTTGCCAAGGTTAATGAGATTTTGGGCGACGATACGGCGGTTTTGCATATCTACGGTCCCATTGAAGATATTTACGAGGAAGAGTTTAAAGCTTTATTGGATAAGCACAAATCCTGCGTTGAATATAAAGGCAGTGTTCCGTCTGAGGAAGCTACCAATATCTTAAAAGATTATTATATGCACCTTTTCCCGACAACCTGGTCAGGCGAAGGTTTCCCCGGTACGCTTATTGATTGTTATAATGCGGCTCTACCTACTACAGCAAGTGACTGGGCTTATAATACAGAACTTATCACCGAAGATGAAACGGGATATTTATACGATTGGCAAAAACCCGAATTATTGACTCAAAAGATTATTAAGTCAATCGAAAATAAAGATAATATCTGGCATATGAAGAAAAATTGCTTAAAGGAAGCAGAGAAATATAAAAGCGAAGCAGTCGCAAAGAAAATCATTAAAAGAATTGTTGGTTGAGGGGTGGTGAAATTATGGTAAAACGCCTACTGTGCATAGTAAGTTCTCTTAATACGGGCGGCGCCGAAACTTTTATGATGAAGGTGTATCGCGGTCTTGATAAAAATAAGTATCAGATTGATTTTGTAGTCAGCGCCGATGGGTTTTACGATAGCGAGGTAAGAGAACTTGGCGGAAAAATCCATAATATTCCTCTCCGTACGGAACATCCTTTTAAGGCGCTTAATGGAATCAGAAAAATCGTTAAGCAGAATAAGTATGAAATTGTATTGAAACTTGGCAACGCCCCATTGAGTGTTCTTGATTTAATCGCCGCAAAATTAGGCGGAGCTAAAAAATGCGCTATGCGTTCTTGCAATGCATTGACCAACCTATCTTTAAAACAAAGGTTATCCGATGCAATTTTCAGACCGTTTTTGAATAAAATAACGGCCGTTAAATTGGCGCCGTCAGACCTTGCCGCGAGGTATACCTTCGGCGATAAGAAATATCAAAATGGTCAAGTTCAAATCCTTCATAACGGTATCGATTTAGATGTTTTTTGCTACGATGATGATGCGAGAAATAAAATCAGGAAAGAATTTTCCTTGGAAGATAATTTTGTTGTCGGTAATATAGGCCGTTTCAGCAAACAAAAGAATCATAAGTTTTTATTATCCGTATTTTCTGAGATAAGGAAGAAAAATGATAAAGCAAAACTTCTCCTTGTGGGAACGGGGGAGTTGGAAAACGAGATAAGAGATTTAGCCCGAGAACTCGGCATAGAAAGTGATATTGTTTTTGCAGGTGTGCGCACCGATATTCCCGCGATTCTTTCGGCTATGGATGTTTTTCTTCTCACATCTTTATACGAGGGTATGCCTAATACGGTTATCGAAGCTCAGGGAACAGGTTTGCCCTGCGTAATCTCCGATACTATAACAAGAGAGGCGAATATTACAAATCTTGTTCGTTATTTGCCCTTGAATGATTATGGGCGGTGGGCATCTGAAACTTTAGAAGTTTCGGCGCAAAAAAGAAAAAACACCAAGATGGATTTCCTTGATGCAAAATATGATATTGATAGCGTAAGAAATCAGTTTGTTGAATTGCTTTTTAAATAAAAATTTAGAGGAGGGAAATGGAATGAACAAATTATTGCGCAAAGCATTAAAAAAATTACCCGATAAATTATTTTTGCAACTTTATTTTTTAAAAAATATGAAAAGATTTGTGAATTTCAAATCCCCCAAAACGTTCAATGAAAAAATTCAGTGGATGAAGGTTTATGACCGAAATCCGCTTTATACCAAAATCGCTGATAAATATGAGGTTCGTGATTATGTTTCAAATCTTTTAGGCGAACAATATTTGATTCCCGTATATGGCGTGTATAATCGCTTTGATGAAATAGATTTTAGTAATCTACCGAGTCAATTTGTAATAAAATGCACTCACGATTCGGGCAGCGTTGTAGTTTGTCGCGATAAA
The DNA here is from genome assembly GCA_045588995.1 of Acutalibacteraceae bacterium. Taxonomy (GTDB): domain Bacteria; phylum Bacillota; class Clostridia; order Oscillospirales; family Acutalibacteraceae; genus UBA737. The sequence goes on along the minus strand of JAZNFF010000064.1, from coordinate 22,941 downwards.
CTCAAATTTGATATAAATAAAGCGCGAGAAAAAATCGAAGCGGGACTAAAAAGAAATGCATATGATTACGCGCGGGAATGGCAGTATAAAAATATTCCGCCGAGAATTATTATAGAAAAATATCTTGAACAGGATGACGGCGAAACAATAATTGACTATAAATTTTTCTGTTTTAACGGAGAACCGAAGTTCTTTTATGTTTCTCAAGGTTTAGAGGACCACGCCACCGCAAGAATAAGTTTTTATGATTTGGATGGAAAACCGATGCCATTCAGGCGCACCGATTATGAGCCCTTTGAAAAGGATAAATTACCGATTCAAATGGATAAAATGATTGAACTTTCGCGCCAATCATCGCAAAGTATTCCGTCCCCGTTTCTGCGGGTTGACTTTTATGAAATCAACGGAAAGATATATTTTTCCGAGTTTACTTTGCATCCTTGCTCAGGCGTTATGCCCTTTTCTCCAAGGGAATGGGATAACAAAGTGGGCGATTGGCTATCGGTAGCGAGGTAACAGAAAATTTTTGATAACAAATGGGGAGGGAGCGGAAAATGAAGACAAAACTTGCAATGGTTATTTCCACCTTCGCAATCGGCGGAGGACAAAAGGTTGTTTTGGATCTATTAAAAGCAATTGATAAAACTCGCTTTGATGTAAAACTTTTTGTCCACAGTGCTCCCGTTGAAAATCAATTCACCCTCGAATTATCAAAAAACGGTATCCCTATGGAATTTATTCATCGCGATGAGAGGGTATCGTGGCGAAGTTATAGAGGGTTATCCAAAGCGCTTTGCGAGTTTAATCCCGATGTTGTTCATATACATTTGGATACCTTATATGCTCCAATATGGGCCCTATTCCATAATAAGAAGGTTGTTTTTACTGTTCATAGTCAAGCCTATAGGGCTTTTAGCAGTAGGTTTTATATTAAACTTCACCGCTATCTTTCCTTGCATAGAAATTATTTGATTACCGCCGTTTCGGATACCATAGCAAAAGAAACGGAAAAGGTGCTCGGTATTAAGAAAAAGGTATGCGCTATTTATAATCCAGTTGAAATTAAGACCCCTGTAAAACGGGATATTTGCGACGAAATAAATTTTGTAAATGTAGCAAGGTTTCATAAGGTTAAAAATCATAAACTTTTGATTGATGCTTTTTATAATGCAACCCGCGAGTTTCCTAAAATGAAGTTGCGACTTGCAGGTGACGGTCCCTTGGAGGAAGAATTAAAATCATATGCTGATAGAATAGGTGCAACCGAGCATATTGAATTTCTCGGCAATGTTGAAAATGTCGGCGCCCTTTTAGAAAAATCGGATGTGTTTATCCTATCTTCAGATAGCGAAGCGTTGCCTATCTCTATTTTGGAGGCGATGGCTCACGGACTTCCCATTGTTTCTACGGCTGTGGGCGGTGTTCCCGATATCGTTACCGATAACGGTTTATTGGTAGAGAAGGGGAATATGAGCGCATTAAGTGAAGCAATTTTGAAGATGGCGAACTCTGATGATTTCAGAGCAGAATGCAGAAAAAAATCGTTTGAATATGTTCAAAAATTCAGCGTTGATAATATTATTAAAAAATATGAGGAACTTTATTTATCGAGGTGATTTCGGTGCAGAGCAGTTGTGCTTTACAAAATAACAAATCGCGGCATAAAAGCGAATTGATTTATTTTATGTATTTGGGCGTTTTATGTTTGATGTTTTTCTTAAGAGATGTCTTTGCAGTATCGATACCCTTGGTAATGTTTATGGGATATTTTGGAGTTGGATATTTAATTTTCGACTATGATCATTCCTTGGCGCTAACGGCCATGATGCCACTATTGGGACACGGTATACAAACCAATTATCTGGTCTTGATTGCTATATTGTTTTATGTGTTAAAGAGCGGTTGGAAAATCGCCGTTAAAGCTCCGCTTTTTATTATGATTTTTTTGATAATCTACGAATTGTTCCATATTATGAACGGAAACGATTCTATTGCGGAATATTTAAGATATGTAATCCAATATGCGTATATCGGCCTTATATTAAGTGAGTCCCGTATAAATAATCTGCTCAAAAACCCGATTATAGTAATAAAAACATTCATTTTTATGGCGTTTTACTTTATGTTGGATGTTTTGTTTGTAACACTTAATTATTTTACTTTAGATGAGATGCTTGAGGATAATTTCCGATTTGGCTCCCTTACCGATCTCATCGGCGATAAGCCCTCTCTCGGCGATAACGAAAATATGGTTGCTATGTTTGCAATTATTTCAATATCTTTGATATTGGTGTGTATGTTTAAAGAAAAGAAAAATTATATCCTTCACGCATTGATGATGGTATATTTCGTATTTTTTGGATTGTTGACTGCATCGAAAACCTTCGTGGTTTGCTTATTGGTATTAGCATTATTTGTTATTTTATATCTCTTTAAAAAGTCAATTTTAAAGGCGGTTTCCATCCTTTCGGTGAGCGCGCTCGGTATCTATATACTTGGAAATACCGTATTCGCTGATGCTTGGAATAATGTTTTGGAAAGATTTAAAGCGGAAGATATTTCAACGGGAAGAAATATACTCTTTAAACTCTATAATGATTTTATATTTTCCGATATCAAAAACTTTTTGTTTGGCATAGGACTGCAGAACGTAGATACCAAAACGGGTATCTTCAATACTCCTCATAATGCAATTCAAGAGGTTGTTTTATGTTGGGGAATTATCGGTCTTGCAGTGATTGTTTTCTTGTTTGGATATATGTTCAGGCAATATAAAAAAATTGTCGATAAAGATAAAATCATTTATATTGTTCCGATTTTTATCTTCATTATGTTTATCCAAACAATACAGTTTGTCAGACTTTCCTCAATTTTCGGATTACTTGTATTGTTATATGTAGTAATTTTAACGGGTGGTATTAACAGTGAACAAAAAAGCGTTTCTGATAACGGTTGATACAGAAGGCGATAACCTTTGGGCCTGGAAAGAGGGAACTCCTATTTCCACCGAGAATGCAGGGTATATCCCTCGCTTTCAAAATCTGTGCGAAGATTATGGCTTTAAGCCGGTTTACCTAATTAATTATGAAATGGCCCAAAACAAAACCTTTATGTCGTATATTAAGGAAAAGCAACAGAACAGCAAATGCGAAGTGGGCCTTCATATTCACGCATGGAATACTCCCCCCGAGTACCCTTTGGAAAAATTATATGGCGGTAATCCTTATATTACGGAATACCCTTATGAGATTATGTTAAAAAAGATAATCTCAACCAAAGAAATATTAGAAGATGCAATCGGCGAAAAGGTTATATCGCATAGGTCGGGAAGGTGGGCGCTAAATTCCGAATATTTAAAGGCATTGGCGGAGTGCGGAATCGAAATCGATTGTTCGGTTACTCCTCAGCTTGATCTTTCGGGCATAGCAGGGTATAGTTGCAACTGCGGTAATAACTATAAAGATGCGCCCAAAACTCCATATTATATTCACCCTCAAATTTTAGAGGTGCCTATGACGACCAGATGCATTAGACATATTTCAAACGGTACCATTAAGCACCGAATAAAAACCCTTATAAAAAAGGAAGAAATGTGGTTGCGCCCCTTTTCCAAATCTATAGCATCTCTTGTTTATTTGACTCAAAAGATAGAAAAAGAGCAAAATTCCGATTATTTGGAATTTATGATTCACTCATCGGAGCTAATGCCTGGTGGTAGCCCGTATTTTAAGAATGAAAGTGATATAGAACTATTGTATTCTATACTTGATAACTATTTTGCGTATGTTTCGCAAAAGGGTTATTGTGGGAAAACACTGTCTGAATATTCAAAAGGAAGGATATTTAAGTGAGTGTTTTAGGGGAAGTTAAGAAACTGTTTCATAACGAATATAAAAGGGCGCTAAAAAACGGATTAACCGTTGGAAAAGATGTATCCATCGTAGGCGATGTGGACTTTGGCTCCGAACCGTATCTCATAAGTTTAGGGGATAGAGTTCGCGTTTCCTTTGGCGTAACTTTTATAACGCACGATGGCGGAACTTGGGCATTTCGCGATTTGCCGGAGTATAAGGATGTTATAAAATACGGCAAAATTAAGGTTGGAAGCAATACCTTCATAGGCGCCCGTTCCATAATTATGCCGGGTGTTACTATAGGCGAGCGTTGTGTTATCGGTTGCGGTTCAATCGTTACTAAAGATATACCCGATAACTCGGTTGTTTGCGGCGTTCCCGCCGGATATATTATGTCAACGAGTGAATATGCAGAAAAATGCAAAAACAATATGAAACCCTATGACCACGAAAAATATCGGAATAATAAAAAGGACTATTTGCTTGAATATCTTGATTAGTATCGGTTTATTTAAAACGATTAGGAGCGATTATGAAGAACGGAATTTTAACATTTCATAGAACATCCAATTTTGGATCGTGTTTGCAAACGTATGCTTTATATAAAAAAATTGCCGATTTGGGATATGATTGCGAAATCGTTGACTATCGCTGTGAGGCGGTTGAAAATAGGGAAGGAATAGGCGCCAAACCTTCCTTCAAGTCACTTAGATCTTTACTTATTGATTTTATTCAAAGTAGAATATCTTTTAATAAATATAATCGATTAATGGAATTTTTGCAAAGAGAAGCAAAATTAAGCCGCGAATATTCCCGCAAAAATATAAATGAAGCCAATCAGAATTACGGTAAGTTCATAGTGGGAAGCGATATTGTTTGGGGAACGGATATTACGAATAACGATTATACCTATTTCCTTGACTTTGTAGAAGAAAATTCAAAAAAATTCGCCTTTTCTTCCTCTATCGGTGACTTTGAAAAATATGAAGGCGAAGAAAAAGAAAGAATCGCTGAGCTTTTGAAAGATTTTTCAAAAATAAGCGTAAGAGAAGCCGATGCGGCCAAATGGATAGGTGATTTGGTTGGGGAAAAGATAGATTTTGTATGCGACCCGACAATGCTTTTAACCGCTGAAGAATGGGATTTAGCAGTGCATCCCAAAAAAGCAAAGGAAAAATATGTTTTAATATATTTCGTGGATAGCGATTCAAAAATTTTTAAAGATGCCGTAGATTATGCCAAGAAAAACGGATTGAAAGTTTATTTTGTTACCAAGGCATTAAAGCCGATTAAAGATGTCAAAATGATCAGACCTTCATCTTTAGAAGAGTTTTTAGGATTAATTAAAAATGCAAACTTTATTTTTACCGCATCATATCACGGGTTGCTTTTCTCTCTTTATTATCATAAGCAATTCCTTTTCTATAAGAGAGCGCATAGCGGCAGAGTTGTTTCTTTAGCAGAATATCTTGGAATAGAAGGCCGTTGCGGAAATGATTATGATGCATTTAGTTGCCACCCCATAAATTATGCTGATGTGGATAAGAAAATATCCGAATTCAGAACACATTCAATTAATATATTACAGGAGATGCTGCAAAAGTGAAATCAGCGATTCATCTTGCAGAAAAAGAACAGTGCACTGCGTGCGGTGCATGTAAATGCGCTTGTCCCACAAATAGCATAAAGATGCAATTTGATGATATGGGATGCGAATATCCATATATTGATGAAGAAACTTGTATCGGTTGCGGACTGTGTATGAAAGCGTGTCCCGTTGATAAAGATTGTTTTCCCGATTCTGCGCTTAATAATGTGTATGCGGCGTGGAATAAAGACAGCGCCGATAGAGAACTTGCGGCATCGGGCGGAATTGCTACGGCAGTATACCGCTATGCATTAAATAACGGTATAAAAAGCTTTGGCGTTGAATATACCCCCCAAAAGAGTGCTTGTTATAAAGAAATAAAAAACGAAAAAGACATTGAGGATTGCCGTAATTCGAAGTATGTGTTTAGTGATATAACGCCCATACTTCCTAAAATTAAGCAGTATTTGTCAGAGGGCGAAAAGGTAATAGTTATCGCGCTTCCTTGTCAAGTCGCGGCGGTGATTTCATATTTGGGAGGCAGGGCGCCTAATTTAATTATTATTGATATTATCTGTCACGGTGTTTGTCCTGTTACCTATTTAAATCAGCATATATCCTGCGTAGAAGAAAAAACAAAAAAGAATGCCGAAAAGGTATACTTTAGAGATCCTAAATTCGAAACGGGTAAATTTATGTTTTCCGTGTACGATGATAAGGATTTATTATATAAGTGCGGCGTATATAAAAACGACGTTTACCAGATAGGTTATCATAAAGCGCTGACATATAGAGAAAATTGTTTTTCTTGCAAATATGCCCAAGATAAAAGAATAGGTGATATAACAATTTCTGATTTTTCGGGGCTTGGAAGGGTAGCGCCTTTTGTTCATAACAGAAAATCCGTCTCTTGTGTTATTGTGTCTACGGATAAGGGAAACGCGTTAATTGATGAATTGGTAAATTCTGATATGATTGAAATTGAGCGCCGTCCAAGTGAAGAGGCATTTGATTATGAAAAGATGCTTTCTTCTCCGTCAATACCCCATAATGCTATTGATATTTTTAAAAAAGAATATAGAGCATCTCAAGATTTTGAAAAATCAGCCCGTAAGGCGTTGAGAAAATCCATTCGCAAAAATATGATTAAATATTATCTGCATTTGGATGATATTAAATGTATCCTGGCGAAAATCTGTCCTAAGTTCCTTAAGGACTTTGTAAAGAAATTGGTGAAGAAATAATGAGTCGTAATAAAAACTCAAGGGAAGGCATATTTGCCGGTATAGGATGGTCATACGCAGAACGCTTGTTATCACAGGCAGTTTCTTTAATAGTATCCATCATTTTGGCGCGCCTTCTCACCCCTGATGATTACGGGATCATCGCCATTGTAATGGTATTTATCAACATAGGCGACGCTTTGGTAAACGGGGGGTTAGGTACTGCCGTTGTCCAGAAAAAAGATCCGACTGAACTTGATTTCAATTCGATTTGTTGGCTCAGTTTCGGCGTCTCGGCAGTGTTATATGTAATATTGTTTTTCTCTGCACCCCTTATTGCGAATATTTATGATTCTGCCGTTTTGGTGCCCGTAATTCGAGTAATGGGAATTAAGTTTATTTTCTCGGCATGGAATTCGGTACAAGGCGCGTATGTTCAGAAGAAAATGATTTTCAAACGTTCTTTCTGGTCATCCTTCATCGGCGTTTGTGTCTCCGCAGTTATCGGTGTTACAATGGCATTTTTGAATTTTGGAGTTTGGGCTCTTATCGCCCAGTACCTCACACACGCCATTATTAGTTCGGTTGTCATTTGTTTGACAATTGATTGGCGGCTCAAATTTCAGTTTTCTTTCAAAAGCGTAAAAGAACTTTGGAGTTTCGGTGTTAAGGTTTTGGGGTCCACTTTGGTTTTCACAATAAGGGATAATATAAGAACTCTCATTGTCGGCAAGAAATTCTCCACCGATGATTTGGCTTTTTACAACGAGGGACAAAAATTTCCTTCTCTATTAGTTACCGATATCGTTAATTCGATTGGAAGGGTTATCTATCCCGTTTTGTCAGAAAAAAAGGATGAAAAAGAGGAACTTAAATCCCTCTTGCGCCGTTCGGTAGGCCTTAGCGCGTATATTTTGACGCCTATGATGACAGGACTTTTCGTAATCAGCGATACCTTCGTAAAGGTTTTGCTTACGGAAAAATGGCTACCGTGCGTACCGTTTTTACGTATTATGTGTATTGTTTATGTTACAAGAGCTTTAAGTACACTTTTCCAAAAAACCATATTGGCTTTGGGTAAAAGCAGTTTAAATTTAATACACGAAGTCGTAACATCAAGTATTACCCTTATTCTTTTATTGGTAGGTGCATTCGTTTTACATAGCGTTGAGTTTATAGCTTGGAGCGCAGTGATAACGATGGTTGTAGGCGTAGTAATATATGCCTTCTTTGTAAAGAAGTGTATCGGATATAAATTCAGAGAAATGATTGCCGATTATTTCCCCATAATTTTTATATCAATGATTATGGCCGCAGCAGTGTATGTCACCGGAATGTGCCAGGTGCCCAACCTTATAAAAATGATATTGCAATTGGCGGTTGGGGTAATAGTGTATTTGGCTTTATCAATTTTGACGAAAAATAAAAGTTTTAGTTTTCTTAAAGATAGCGCTCTATCGATGTTAAGAAAAAGTAAGTAATTTTAATAAAGCAAATAAGGAGTCCAAATGATTACACAAAATGTGACTTTAGAAAATAAAACCGTGTTGGTAACAGGCGCCGCAGGTTTCATAGGATCTAATCTTGTTATGGAGCTTATTCGTACTGTTTCGGGAATTCATATTGTCGGTCTTGATAATATGAACGATTATTATGATGTTTCCATTAAGGAATATCGACTTTCGAAAATCCAAAACCTTGCCGACGGTCAGCCCGATTGCAGTTGGGAGTTTATTCGCGGCAGTATTGCCGATCGATGCCTTATAGATAAACTATTTGATAAGTATCACTTTTCGGTTGTGGTGAATCTCGCCGCTCAAGCGGGAGTTCGTTATTCCATAACCAATCCCGATGTCTATATCGAATCCAATATAATCGGTTTCTATAATATTTTAGAGGCCTGCCGCAATGCTATGACGACAAAGTGTCCCGTAGAACATCTGGTTTATGCATCATCTTCATCGGTTTATGGAACAAATAAGAAAATTCCCTATTCTACCGAGGATAAGGTGGATAATCCCGTTTCGCTTTATGCGGCCACTAAGAAAAGCAACGAGTTGATGGCGCATGCCTATTCCAAACTTTATAATATTGCTTCAACTGGACTTCGCTTCTTTACGGTTTATGGACCCGCAGGCCGTCCCGATATGGCGTATTTCGGTTTTACAAACAAACTGCTAAAAGGCGAAACTATTGAAATTTTCAATTACGGAAACTGTAAGCGCGATTTCACATATGTGGATGATATCGTGGAAGGCGTGAAGCGCGTTATGAGGTGTGCTCCCGAAAAACAAACGGGGGAGGACGGCCTTCCTCTGCCGCCTTATGCGGTTTATAATATAGGTAATAATAGCCCCGAAAATTTACTCGATTTCGTAACTATTCTGCAAGAAGAGTTAATAAAAGCAAAAGTTTTGCCCGAGGATTACGATTTCGAATCGCATAAAAAACTCGTTCCAATGCAGGCGGGCGATGTGCCGATTACCTATGCTGATACCACTGCCCTCGAAAGAGATTTCGGTTTTAAACCGTCAACCTCGCTTCGTGAAGGACTTCGCAAATTCGCAGAATGGTATCACGAATTCTATCAAGAAAAGTAAAAAAAGTTGCATATAATGTTGCCATGGAGAAGCACTCGTAGGGACTGAAATGCATACTCAAATATAAAATGAAAAAGGAGTAAATGCAAATGAAAATAACAGTTGTAGGCACCGGTTATGTAGGTCTTTCTATGGCGATACTGCTTGCACAAAATAATCAGGTTACCGCGGTTGATATTGTCCCCGAAAAAGTGGAGATGATTAATAATAAAATTTCTCCCATAGCGGATAAGGAAATTGAAGAATATCTGGCAAACAGAAAGTTAAATCTTATCGCTACCACCGATGGCAACTCTGCATATAAAAATGCAGAATTCGTTATTATTTCAACCCCCACAAATTATGATCCCAATAAGAATTATTTTGATACCTCTTCGGTGGAATCGGTTATCCGTCAGGTGATTGAAATTAATCCCGATGCGATTATGATTATTAAATCTACCGTTCCCGTGGGCTTTACCGAAAAGATGCGAGAGGAATTTAATTGCGATAATATTTTGTTTAGTCCCGAATTTCTTCGCGAGGGAAAAGCGCTTTATGATAATCTTTACCCAAGCCGCATAATAGTTGGAGTTCATATAAATAATGAGCGCCTTGAAAAAGCAGCTCAAAAGTTTGCCGCTTTGCTTCAAGAAGGGGCAATTAAGGAAGATATAGAAGTTAGGTATATGAATTCAACCGAAGCGGAAGCAGTTAAACTTTTTGCCAATACTTATCTTGCTCTTCGTGTATCTTTTTTCAATGAACTCGATACCTATGCCGCAGTTCGCGGACTTGATACCAAATCCATCATTGAGGGAGTAGGACTGGATCCAAGAATCGGAAATCATTATAATAATCCCTCCTTTGGTTACGGCGGATATTGCCTGCCTAAAGATACTAAACAGCTTCTCGCTAACTATAATGATGTTCCGCAGAATATTATTTCTGCCATTGTGGCGGCAAACGGGACCCGAAAGGATTTTATAGCCGATCAGATTATTGCAAAATCGCCTAAAATAGTAGGTGTATACCGCCTTACTATGAAATCCGGCTCCGATAATTTCCGCCAATCCTCAATTCAAGGCGTTATGAAGCGCATTAAAGCAAAAGGAATTGAGGTTGTCGTTTATGAGCCGACTATGAAAGAAAACAGTTTTTTCAATAGCCGTGTAATCCGCGATTTAGATGAATTTAAACGGATTTCGGATATAATTATTGCCAATAGATATAACGATGATATTTCGGATGTATTGGATAAAGTATATACAAGAGATTTATATTTTAGAGATTGATGAGGGAAATATATGACCGCACGCGAAGAATTTGAACGCACATATAAAAAGGCGCCGCAATATACGGCTTTTACTCCGTATAGAGTTTGTCCGATCGGTGCTCATTCTGATCATCAACTTGGTAAGATAACGGGATTTGCCATTAATAAGGGTATAAATGTGGTTTATTCCCCAAAGCAAAACGGCGTTATTGAAATTAAATCTTTACAGTTCGATAAAAGAGCTCAGTGGCACGTTGCATCCACCCCCAAAAAACCTGAAGGGGATTGGGCGGACCATTTAAGAGGTGCAACCATCGCCCTTAATTCCAGATATAGTTTAAAAACAGGACTTTGCGCGGTTATAGATGGTCAGTTGCCAATAGGCGGACTTTCTTCCTCGGCGGCGGTAATTATTACATTTTTAAATGCTTTGTGCGTTATAAATGAAATCAAATTAACACCTCAAGAATTGATATTAATTTCTAAAGAGGCCGAGAATAAATATGTGGGCGTTGCTTGCGGGAAGTTGGATCAGTCCTGCGAAGTGTATTGCAAGAAGAATCATCTTTTGTATTTGGATACAAAGGATGATAGTTACGAGTTGATTCCGCAATCTCCCAATATGAAACCCTATAAATTTGCAATTTTCTTTAGCGGTTTGGAGCGCAGTTTGGCAGGGTCGGCTTTTAATATGCGGGTAGATGAATGCAGAAGCGCTGCTTATGCGCTTAAAGCGTATGCGGGTATGGAATACGGCAAATTTGAAGAAACTCATCTTCGCGATGTTCCCGTTGAGGTATTTAATAAATATAAAGACCGTTTGCCTGATAATTGGCGCAAACGTGCAGAGCATTGGTATACGGAATTTGCCCGTGTAGAAAAAGGGGCAGAGGCGTGGCTCAAAGGCGATATTGAAACCTACGGCAAACTCACCTTTGAGAGCGGTTATAGTTCCATTCATAATTGGGAAACCGGCTCACCCGAACTTATCAAGTTATATGAGATTATGACCAAAACCAAAGGTACCTATGGCGGTCGTTTCTCAGGCGCAGGGTTTAAAGGTTGTTGCCTTGCGATTATCGACCCAGAATATGAGGATAGCATAATCTCTACGGTAACGAAAGAATATTTAAAGGCATTTCCGCATCTTGAGGGCAAATATTCTGCCCATATTTGTGAAAGCGCAGATGGAGTAAAATTATGAAATGTTTGATATTAGCGGCAGGATATGCTACCCGCCTTTATCCGCTAACGGAAAATTTCCCCAAGCCGCTTTTGAGTGTCGGGGATAAGACCATTCTCGATTGGCTTGTGGATGATATCGACACGGCCGGTGTGGTTGATGAATATGTGGTGATTTCCAATCACAAATATGCCCGTCATTTTGAAAAATGGGCTCAAAAAAAGCAGCAGAAAATAACCGTATTAGATGATGGAACCGATACCAACGAAACCCGTCTTGGCGCAGTTAAGGATATTCAATTCGCCATAGATAAACTGAATATTGATGACGATATGCTTGTTATAGCAGGCGATAATGTTCTTGATTTCAGTATGACAAGGTTTATTGAATATGCAAGGGAAAAGCAGTCCTCGTGCATTATGCGCTATTACGAGCCCGATGAGAAAAAACTGCTTAAAAGCGGTGTTGTTACCGTTGATGAGAGCGATAAAATACTTAATATGACCGAAAAATCTTCTACGCCTGCAACCCATTGGTGTTGTCCGCCTTTTTATTACTATACAAAGAACGACGCTAAATTAGTTCAAAAAGGAATTGATAGCGGTTGCGGAACGGATGCTCCGGGAAGTTATATCGCATGGCTTTGTAAACAGTCAACCGTTTATGCTATGGAAATGCCGGGCAAACGGTATGATATAGGCAATTTGGAAAGTTACAAAAAGGTGAAGGCCGAATATCGCGGAATTACAAAATAAATTTATAAAGGAGTGAAAACCATGGATCAAAGAACAAATAAAATACTGTTTGCTTTACTGCGTTCCGCGATCTGTGGAACAAAACTTAAAGAGGAAGAAAAAAGTATTTATCTACCTAACTTGCTTCCCGATTTACTAAAAATATCTTCTAAACACGATGTTGAGCACCTTTTAGTTTTAGGGCTTAAAGAAAACGGCCTTATATCTGAGGATGATGAAGAAACCGAAAAGTATATTTATAATGCGGTTTACAGATATGAACAATTAAAATATGAATATAAAAATCTTTGTGCTGCGCTTGAAAGAGCACAAATCCCCTTTATGCCCTTGAAAGGTGCGATTATAAGGGAGTATTATCCTCAACCGTGGATGCGTACAAGTTGCGATATTGATATTCTTGTTCATCGCGATGATTTAGAAACCGCCATTGACTATCTGTCAAAGAATTTAGGGTATGTGGAGAAAGAACGGGCAACGCACGATGTTTCGTTATATAGCCCGTCAGGAGTTCACGTTGAACTTCATTTTGACCTTGTTGAAGAAGGCCGAGCCAATAATGCCATTGGAGTACTTCGTTCTGTTTGGGATAATGCAAGATTACTCGAAAATAGTAAGTATCAATATGGAATGACCGATGAATTCTTCTATTTTTATCATATCGCCCATATGGCAAAGCATTTCGAAAACGGTGGATGCGGAATTCGTCCTTTTATCGATTTATGGATATTAAACCATATTAAGAATATGGATAAATCATCCCGCGATGATTTGTTATTGGCGGGCGGTCTATTTAAATTCGCAAATATATCCACTACTTTAAGCGAGGTATGGTTTGGCGGAAAGCAAATGGATGATATTTCACTGCAAATGCAGGAGTTCCTCATAGACGGCGGCATTTACGGCTCAACAGATAACCGAGTTGCGCTGCAGCAAAAGAAAAACAGCGGTCGGATAGGATATATATTATCTAGAGTGTTTGCGCCATACGATAAATTAAAGAGATATTATCCCGTTCTTGAAAAGCATCGTTGGTTAACGCCTGTTATGCAGATAAGAAGATGGTTTATGTTGTGTAACCCTGTTGTTGCGAAAAGGACCCAAAGGGAGTTATCGGCAAATAAAAACTTAAGTAAGAAAAAGGCCGAAGAAATGAACGCCTTTTTAGAGCATATAGGACTCAATTAAAATATCGAATATTAAATTTTGGTTAAAACGGACAAGGCATTTATAAAAATCAAGTGGGGAGTGAATTTCGTGGAAATGGCGACAAGTCAAATGCTTTTTACCTTGTTGCGCTCTGCTCTTACGGGTGAAAAAATCACCGAACGAGAGCGTGAATGCTTTTTACCCAATATACCATATGATTTGTTAAACACCGCCTATAAGCACGATTTAATTCACTTGGCGGTCTTTGGATTAAAACAAAACGACCTTTTAAAAGGCGAAAACGTTGCCCTTGAAAAATATATTTTTAACGCGGTATACAGATGTATGCAGTTGGAAAGCGAATATGATAACTTGTGCAAAATGCTTGAGGATATGAAAGTTCCTTTTCTTCCACTTAAGGGCTCGGTTATAAGGCAATATTATCCTGAAGCGTGGATGCGAACGAGCAGTGATATCGATATTTTGGTTTCAAAGAATGATATTAAAAAAATTATTTCTGTGCTTTCGGAGAAAAAAGGATATAGATATGAATATGAATCTTCCTATGATGTATCCGTAGTGGCGCCCAATGATATGCATATAGAATTGCATTTGGATTTTGCGGAATCGGAAATAACCGATAAATCATCAAAGATACTTAAAGATATATGGAAATGGGCTTCTTTAAAAGAGGGCGCTTCATATTGGTATGAACTTTCGGATGAAGCATATTATTTCTATCATATTGTCCATATGGCAAAGCATTTTGAGCATGGCGGTTGCGGTATTCGCCCCTTTATCGACCTATGGATTTTAGATAATATTAAAGATTATGATCAGGAAAAACGAAACGCCATCATTGATGAAGGCGGACTTTTGAAATTCTCTGAAAAAGCGCGGAAACTTAAAGATTTCTGGTTCGAAAATAAAGAGTGCGACCAAGTTACCGAATGGATGGCGAACTATATTTTGTGCGGCGGCGTTTACGGTAACAGAGATAATCGCATAGCCCTTCAACAAGAGAAAAACGGCGGAATTGTTAAATATACCCTTAAGAAAATTTTTGTGCCATATAAAATCTTAAAAGAACATTATCCGATTATTTGCAAATACCGTTGGCTTACACCTTTTATGGAAATCAGAAGATGGTGTAAACTTATTTTCGGCGGACATACCAAAAGAGTAATGGATGATTTTAAGTATAGTCAGTATGTAGCAAAAAACGAATCGGAAACTATGAAAGAGTTTCTTTTGGATACAGGATTAAAAACCAAATAAAAAGAACCAACTTGTAGGTTGGTTCTTTTTATTTTTACTTGCTCATTTCATTCGCAGAGTTTGGAGGTCGTTTCAAGTCCCGCCACAATAATAACAAAAAATTAGAGGAACCAACCTAAAGGTCGATTCCTCTTAATTTGGTGCACCTGAGCATTCTATAATCGAACCGTTTACCTCTTTTTGGTGAATGTAGAATCAAAATATAAAAAGCGTGCAGAATAGCAATCTTCTGCTGTGCAATCAACCAGCAATTGATTATTAAACAACTGATTGATTATTGAAATTGAGGTTCTTGTAAGCTATAATAAAGTTACACCGGTGAAATAAATAATTCGGGAGGTTCTTATGAAACTAACTCTTGGCGAAAAAATAAAAGAATTGCGCAAACGTGACGGTCGAAAACAAGAGGATCTTGCTAATGCGCTCGGCGTTACAAATCAAGCAGTTTCTCGTTGGGAAAAAGACGGCAGTTATCCCGATGTAGAAATGATTCCTGCTATTGCAAATTATTTTGGTGTTACCATTGACGAGCTTTTTGGTTACGAAAACGATCGCGAAAAGAAAATAGATTCTTTGGTAAAACGAATCAAAGAAATGAACAACAGGAATAACGGAGTTAATATAAATATTGAAGAATGTATTGCTCTTGCAAGAGAAGCAATAATTGAATTTCCTACGAGCGAAAAAATATTGCTTTGTCTTGCTGATGTGCTTTACAACTCAGGCTACGTTCGTTACGGTGAATATCACCTAATCGATGTCGAGGGTTACAATGTTTACGATACTGAAAGACACCGCAACTATGCAGAGTGGAAAGAGGCTATTGCAATTTATGAAAAGCTTCTCAAAACGCTCGAAGCAGGAGAAATGCGCCATAACGCATTGAACAACCTTACACAGCTGTATCTTAATATGGGAGAGCACGAAAGAGCACTCGCTGCTATCGAATCCGCACCGACGATCTACGGCTCGTACGAGTTTCTACGCATTAACACCTTTGACGGCAAACGTCGTGCCGAGGCATCTGGCGAAGCTTTACTGAAATCAATCAACGCAAGCGCAGAATTGATTATAGGAACGATGTTATCCTACGAACAGAATATGGATCCTGCTGAAAAAGTGCAGAGTATAAAATCGGCAATCACACTGTTTGACCATGTCTGCACAGACAGAAATTATGGCATTTATAATTCGTACATCGCCAGAATGTACACTCTGCTTTCGCTGTATCTTTGGCTAGATGGTAAGCACGACGAGGCATTTAAAGCATTAGAAAAATCACTATTGCATTTCAAAGCCTTTGAAGAACTCTGTACTAAATCCGAAGCGGCATATACCGCTCCGCTTTTGAAGCTGGTTAAGATTGATACTGAAAGATGGCGTTTTGACAAAACACACCCACACACAGAAGCAATCAGCCTTGCGGAAGATTGGCCTTGGTGGTCTGTGCAGGAATATTCCTTGGTCAAAGACGAAATTCAATCCGATCCACGTTGGAACAAATGGGTAGAGAAACTTCAAGCTTAACCTTTTGCGGATAAAAGTAAAGACCACAAGGAAGGGAGAGTAATCTTCCATATCTGCGAACATATAAACACAATCATTTCACTACTACAGTTTATACTCTTACAGAGCAAATCACTTTGTACTGCCACAAACAAAGGCTATTTAACATCTTTTAAGAAAACAACAAACCCGAACGTTTCACCGATTGGTAAAAGGTTCGGGTTTGAATGCTTTGGTGCGAGTGACGGGACTTTCTTCTCCGGCTATCGAAAGGTCCACTGGACCTTTCTCCCAAACGCTTTATTCCCGTTGGTCATAGCGTTTGGAGGTCGTTTCAAGCCCCGCCACAATAATAACAAAAAATTAAGAGGCACAGACCTAAAGGTCTATACCTCTTAATTTGGTGCGAGTGACGGGACTTGAACCCGTACGTCGTTGACACACGCCCCTCAAACGTGCCTGTCTGCCTATTCCAGCACACTCGCATGTAATTACCGCAACTCGCGGCGCCCAATTATTATATCACTATGGGTGGCCGTTGTCAACAATAAAATTCAAAATATTTAAAATTATTCGAGCAGAGCTTATGGGCTCTGCTCGAAAGTATTTTTATTTATTAAGTATTTTAAGATATTCGCTATAAGCGGTCTCCCACGCGGCATTATTAACGGGAGAGTAGCGCTTAAGTTCTGTGGAATCGGAAACGGTTTTTCTGATTTCCTTAAAATCTTTAAGTTCGCTGAGGGCGTTATATGCTACGGCAATATTGCCCATAACCGTGGCTTCGGTAGGACCTGCAAGAACATCTACATTACAAGCATCTGCTGTCATCTGGCAAAGAAGTTTATCCTTAATGCCACCGCCCAAAATATTAATGCTATTGTAATCTCTCTTGGAAAGTTCGCCGAGGGCATTGAAAGTGTATTTATACTTCATAGCAAGACTCTGATAAATGCATCTCATAATCTCACCGCGGGTCTTTGGAACATATTGGCCTGTGCGTTCGCAGAATTCGCAAACACGGCGGGGAAGGTTGCCTGCCGTTTCAAAGGATGGGTCATCAACATTTATAAAGCACTTAAAGGGCTCGCTTGCAAGGGCTTCTTGCTCTAAAACATCGAATCCAACTTCGGTACCTTCTCTGCGCCACTGACGGCGGGATTCCTGAATGAGCCAGAGTCCCATAATATTTTTAAGGAATCTTATGGTGCCCTCAAATCCACCTTCATTGGTAAAATCGGCCTCTCTTGCCTCATCTGTGAGAATGGGGGTAGGACTCTCGATACCAAAAAGACTCCAAGTGCCGCAGCTTATATATACAAAATCATCAGACATACTGGGAGTAGCGGCAACTGCCGAGGCGGTATCGTGACCACAAACCGCTATAACGGGTACTTTGGGGCAACCGAGTTCTTCGCAAATTTCATCGGAAAGATTACCGTAAATATCGCCGGGTTTAACGATGGGAGCGAATATATCGCGGTTAAGACCTAATCGGTCAATAAGTTCATAATCCCAATCTTTAGTATGGGGATTGAGCATATTGGTGGTGGAAGCAATGCTTGCCTCTGCTTTCATAACACCCGTAAGCATATATGCAAAAAGGTCGGGTATAAGTAAAAACTTATCGGTCTTTTCGAGAAGGTCGGGCTCATTGTATTTTAAATACATAAGCTGATAAATGGTATTAAAGCGGATAAACTGCATACCCGTTCTTTCGTAAAGTTCCTTTTTGGAAATATAGTCAGCAAAAACCTTTTCAGGAATGGGCTCTGTTCTCAAATCTCGGTAATGAACGGGATTTCCTATGAGGTTGCCTTTTTTATCAATAAGGCCTAAATCAACGCCCCAAGTATCAATGCTTATAGCATCAAATCCACCTTCGGATAATGCCTTGGTTATACCTGCTTTGATTTCAAAAAACAGACGAAGAACATCCCAATACATAGTTCCTCTGACAATTACAGGGTCATTGGAAAAACGGTGAATTTCCTTCATATCTATTTTGCCGTCTTTTAATTCGGCTAACATTGCTCTGCCACTGGATGCACCAAAGTCAAAAGCAAGAATTTTCTTCATAATATTTCCTCCCAGAATAACTTTATATTCAATATACCAAATTTGTCCTTAGATGTCCATAATATTTTTAAGTTTGCTTGTATTTTTTTGATGCTCGCAGTATAATGGGTACTATGATGGATTTATGGAATTATTTAAAAAACACAGATAAAAAAATAGTTCTTTACGGAATAGGTAACGGCGCCGATAAAATTATTAAGGTTTTAGAAGATTACGGAATAGAATTTCACGGCGTTTTTGCTACCGATGGCTTTGTTAGGGATAAGATTTTTCACGACTTTAAACTCTCAACCTATACCGCTCTTAAAGAACAGTTTTCCGATATGGTTGTACTTCTATGCTTCGGCTCCGCAAGAGAAGAGGTGTTTTTAAATGTGCAAAAAATTATGTCGGAAAATGAATTTTTTGCCCCCGATGTTCCCGTTTACGGCGATAATCTTTTCAATATGGAATTTGCAAAAGCCAATAAGAAAAAATTAGCAAGAGTTTATAATCTTCTGGCTGATGACCTTTCTAAAAAGACCTTTGAGTGTGTTGTTAAGTTTAAACTTACGGGCGATGTCAGATATCTTTTTGAGTGTGAAACGGATGCAAATGAGCCCTATGATTCATTTTTGAAACTTTCGGATAAAGAGATTTTTGCCGATTTTGGAGCGTATAGGGGAGATACAGTGGAGGATTTTCTTTCAAGAGTTTCTTCCTATCAAAAGGTTTATGCCGTAGAGCCGGATAGAAAAACCTTTAAAAAGTTACTCTCCGCTTTGGAAGGCAAAAGTGATATAATACCCGTTAATGCCTGTGTATCAAATTTTGATGGAGTTACCGAGTTTTCTATGAGCGGGTCCCGCGGCTCAACTGCTTCAAAAGGGCAGGATACCGTAGAAGCGATTTCTATGGATACTCTCCTTAAAGATGGTGTAACATTCATAAAGATGGATGTTGAGGGCAATGAGGGGTTGGCAATAGACGGCGGTAAAAACATTATTTTAAATTATAAACCTAAAATGCTTATTTCTTGTTATCATAGAAGCGAAGATGTATTTGATTTACCACTAAGGGTTGCCGATATCAGAGATGATTATAAAATCTATATGCGACATTTTAAGAGTTTGCCCGCTTGGGACACTTGTTTTTACTTTATATAGCGTATGTGTTATTTTTCATCACCAAAATATGCGTTTTTTCTTGACACGAAAGGAATAAAATGTTAAAATTGTAATGATAGGTTATGATGGCTATAGTGTTTGTTTTTATTTAATTAACACCTATCCAAAATAAGCAGTATCACGGGGAGAAATTCGGGTCCCCGACTTTGCGCATTTACAGTTCGCAAGTAAAACCCGATTTATTATATAGGAGGTGCATTTATGCCCGAATTAGTTGAGATTATTCTCGGCGGTGTTGCCCTTCTTCTTGGAGTAATCGGATTTTTCGTAGGTTCGGCTTATCGCCGTAAATCTGCCGAAAAGACCATTGGCTCAGCCGAAGAGGAAGCAAAGCGCATTTTAAACGATGCGATGAAAACCGCTGAAACCAAAAGAAAAGAAACCCTTATTGAAGCGAAAGAAGAAATTCATCAGCTCCGTCAGGATACTGAGCGCGACCTTCGCGAACGTAGAAGTGAAGTTCAGCGTCAGGAGCATCGCCTTCAGCAGAAGGAAGAAACCCTTGATCGCAAGTTAGATAACCTTGAAGTTAAGGAAGAAAAACTTGCAGAACGCGCTAAAGAAATTGATGTTCGACTTGAAGAGTGCGACCGCATCAAGAAAAGCCAACTCGAAATGCTTGAAAAGATTTCAGGCCTTTCAAAAGAACAGGCGAAAGCCGAACTCCTCCAGATGCTTGATGGTGAGTTATCTCACGAAAAAGCAGTAAGAATTATGGAGTTTGAACAGCAGACAAAAGAAGAGTCTGAAAAACTTGCCCGCGAGGTTATCGGCCATGCTATTCAGCGTTGCGCTGCCGACCATTCATCAGAGATTACGGTTTCTACTGTTGCTCTTCCCAATGATGAAATGAAGGGTCGTATCATCGGCCGTGAGGGTAGAAATATCCGCGCCATTGAAAATGCAACGGGCGTTGACCTTATTATTGATGATACCCCCGAAGCAATTACCGTTTCAAGTTTTGAGCCCATCCGTAGAGAGATAGCCAGAAGAACACTTGAAAAACTTATTGTTGATGGTAGAATCCATCCCGCAAGAATCGAAGAAAGCGTTGCTAAAGCCACTGCTGAAGTTGAATCCATTATTAAGCAGGAAGGCGAAAGCGCAATGATAGAATCGGGTGTTCATAGTTTGCATCCCGAACTTATCAAACTTCTCGGCCGTTTGCATTTCAGAACAAGTTATGGCCAGAATGTGCTTAACCATTCTTTAGAGGTTTGCCATCTTGCAGGCCTTATTGCCGCCGAAATGGGCGTTGATGTAACCCTTGCAAAACGCGCAGGTTTGCTTCACGATATCGGTAAGGCCATTGACCATGAGCAAGAAGGTTCCCATATCCAGCTTGGTGTTGATGCCGCTAAAAAGTATAAGGAAAGCGAAGCAGTTGTTCACGCGATTCACGCTCACCACGGCGATGTAGAAGCCAAAACGGTTATCGCTTGTATAGTTCAGGCCGCCGATGCTATTTCTGCCGCCCGTCCGGGAGCTCGTCGCGAGAATATCGAAAGTTATATCAAGCGTCTTGAGAAACTTGAGGAAATTGCTAATTCCTTTAACGGAGTTGAAGGTTCCTTTGCAATTCAGGCAGGCCGTGAAGTTAGAATTATTGTTAAACCCGAAGTTATCAGTGATGACCAGATGGTAATAATCGCTCACGAAATTGCCGAGAAAATTGAAAACGAACTCGAATATCCCGGTCAAATCAAGGTAAATCTCATTCGCGAAAACCGCGCTGTAGATTACGCTAAATAATCAATAAATAGATTTGTAAAAACAGATTCGCAGGTTTTCTTGTGAATCTGTTTTTGTTTTTTTAAAAAAATTTGCAACCTTTTCGATAGGTAAAAAGTTTTATAAGTAAAGGAGGGAAATTATGGAATATAAAATTTCTGCCGCAGAGGCCTTTAATAAATACTCCGATATGGTGTACCGCCTTGCCTTTGCAAGAGTAAAAAATAAATATGATGCGGACGACATATTGCAGGAAGTATTTTTAAGGTTTATAAAACATAAAGACAAAGTCAATAATGAGGAGCATACCAAGGCGCTGCTGATTCGAATTACCATTAATTGCAGTAAAAGTATGCTAAATAGCAGTTGGTTTAAGAAGACCGAAGCACTTGCCGATAATGTTAGCGTAGATATGCCTGAAAATGATACTTTAGAGGCAGTTATGCGCCTTCCTCAGAAATATCGAACTGTCATTCACCTTTATTATTACTGTGGATTTAGTGTTGAGGAAATAGGAAAACTTTTAAACCATAATCCCTCTACGGTGAAATCCCAACTTCACCGCGCAAGAACTAAACTTAAAACCTACCTTGAAGGAGTTGAATTTGATGTTTAAAGAGAATTATAAAAAAGCGTTTGATAATATTAAACCCGAATGCAGCGTTAAAGAATCTGTTCTTAAAGAAATAGAGGCCGCAGAGGGCAAAGAAGAAAAGAAAAATCCCGCAACTATTTGGCGAATAGGCACCGCAGTTGCCCTTGCCGCCGCTATAGCGCTCAGTATTATTTTTATCCCTAAAAATAGCGTTAAAGTGAAGGCCGAATCTTTGACCGCCGCCAATTCTTATAACGAAATTTATAAAATATTTGAGGGGCAAAAACAAAGCGCATTATCTCAATGGTTCGATAATATTGGCATCGTTACCGAAGATGAAACTTATGAATATTATTATGAATATTCCACTACCGATGATGAAGATATGGCCGAAGGCACAACGGGTACCAATACTCAAAATTCAGGTAACGGTAGTTTGAAGGGCTCAAAACCCAGTAATTCTGACCCTACTTCCGATTCGGTTACCGACAGTGGCGCCGATTTCTCCGAAACCACAGAGCAGGTTGAGGGTGTAAACGAAGCCGATATTATGAAAACTGACGGCAAGTACATTTATTACGTATATAATAATGTTATAACTATAGTTTCAGCCAAAGGTGCGGAATCGGAGATTTTAAGCCGCATAGCCATAACGGGCGAAATCGATGTAAACTGCGATGAAATGTTTATAAAGGGCGACCGCCTTATCATTTTAAAGACCGATTTATATGAGGGTACAAGAAATACAAGCTCGGTTATTATTTATGATATTTCCGACCGCAAGGCGCCTAAAAAGATAGGGGAAAGTTGTCAGCAGGGTTATTATCAGACCTCAAGAATGGTTGGAGATTATATATACCTTATTTCAAATTGTCCTATAAATATCGATAATATAGTTAAATCGGACCCCACCACCTTCGTGCCTACCGTTGAACGTGACGGTGAAAGGGAAGCACTCCCTGCCGACTGTATATATCGCTAT
>JAZNFF010000063.1:0-1647 GCA_045588995.1 Acutalibacteraceae bacterium | reverse complement strand
GCAAACCGATTCAACAACGGCTAAATATGCGCCGTGATAGGGGCTTTGCTCGGTAATGAAAGGGTTATATCCAAATGACATCAAAGAACAGTCATCGGTATGCTTCTTTTCAACAGAAATCTTCTGCACCATTGCTTGAATAGGTGTTAACTGATGCTTACCTCCAAAGGGCATAAGAACAGTACCTGCGCCTATAGTAGAGTCGAAACGCTCTGATAGACCGCGTTTTGAGCAAATATTAAGGTCAGAAGCAATTCTATTATAATTTTCTGCGAAACCGCCCTTAACCTCGCAGTGTTTTGAAGCGGGTTTTTCGGGAGTTATGGTTATATGCTTTTCTGCGCCGTTGGAATTAAGAAAATCACGGCTTATATCAACAATTTTCTTGCCGTTCCAATTCATAACAAGTCGTGGCTCTTCTTTAACCACTGCGACGGGGAACGCTTGAAGGTTTTCTTCTTTTGCAAGAGCTAAAAATGCTTCAACGTTATGGGGCTCGACAACAACTGCCATTCTCTCTTGTGATTCGCTTATGGCAAGTTCAGTACCGTCAAGACCTTCATATTTTTTAGGAACTGCATTAAGGTCGATTTCAAGACCGTCTGCAAGCTCGCCGATAGCAACAGAAACGCCGCCTGCGCCAAAGTCATTACAACGTTTAATCATAAGGGTTGCCTTCTCATTGCGGAAAAGACGTTGAAGCTTACGCTCCTCGGGGGCGTTACCCTTCTGAACCTCTGCGCCACAGGTTACAACAGACTGAGCATTATGCGCTTTAGAAGAACCTGTTGCGCCGCCGATACCGTCACGGCCTGTACTACCGCCTAAAAGGATAACAATATCACCCGGAGCGGGACATTCACGGCGTACATTCTTAGCGGGGGCGGCCGCAATAACTGCGCCGATTTCCATACGCTTTGCGGCATAACCGGGGTGATAAATTTCATCAACAATACCCGTAGCAAGACCTATCTGGTTGCCGTAGGAAGAATATCCTGCGGCAGCAGTTGTAACTATCTTTCTTTGAGGAAGTTTACCCTTAATAGTTTCATTAACGGGTTTTAAGGGGTCTGCCGCACCCGTAACACGCATTGCGCCGTAAACATAAGAACGACCTGAAAGCGGGTCACGAATAGCGCCGCCGATACAAGTAGCCGCGCCACCAAAGGGTTCGATTTCGGTGGGGTGGTTATGTGTTTCATTTTTAAAGAGAAGAAGCCAAGGTTCAGTTACACCGTCAACATCCACATCAATTTTAACGGTACAAGCATTGATTTCTTCCGATTCATCAAGTTTATCAAGTTTGCCGTGTTTCTTTAAATATTTAACGGCAACCGTAGCCAAATCCATAAGACATATGGGCTTTGTTCTGCCGAGTTCCTTACGGACGGCAATATAGTCATCGTATGCCTTCTGCAAAAGTTCGTCTTCAAACTTAACATCATCAATAACAGTGAGGAATGTGGTATGGCGGCAATGGTCAGACCAATAGGTATCAATCATACGGATTTCGGTTATAGTGGGCTCACGATTTTCGCTCTTGAAATAGTTCTGGCAGAATGCAATATCATCAGCATCCATAGCAAGACCGAAATCACGGACAAAATCCTCAAGACCTTTTCTATCAAGGGCTAAAAATGCGTCAAG
>JAZNFF010000062.1:0-3393 GCA_045588995.1 Acutalibacteraceae bacterium | reverse complement strand
AGTCCGTGACGAGCGAAACCCTCGCCGCAGGGGGAATTGCAATCGGGCTGCACAAACCATCCTCCCACAATGGTAAAGCGGCCTTCCTTCACTCTTTCCTTTATTTCCTCAAACATCTCTTTATCGAATT
The DNA here is from genome assembly GCA_045588995.1 of Acutalibacteraceae bacterium. GTDB lineage: Bacteria > Bacillota > Clostridia > Oscillospirales > Acutalibacteraceae > UBA737. The sequence goes on along the minus strand of JAZNFF010000062.1, from coordinate 3,263 downwards.
CTTCTATCCATTTAAAAACCGCCGAAGCGGCGCAAACGAATTTAAACTCGGGATATTCTTTCATTCTGTCAAGAGCGCTTCTTATGGTGGCCTTGGCTTCTGCGCTTCCTTCCTGCCACCGCCACAACCACATAGGATCCAGATGAGCATTGCCTACGCAATAAAATTTATCTTTTTTCGTTTTTTCCATTGTATTCACCTCTGTTATATTGTATAATAATTTTAAGTATAAAACTTCCATTTTTTTAACGAATTATTCCATTATTTTAAGGTGATTATATGAATTCGTATCTCCGTGACCGCAAAACCGCCAATAATGAGTTTGCCGATCCTCAAAAAAATATATCCTTTGTTAAACGAAGAGTTGCCGGCAAAGGCGGCACCCATGTTCACGAATTTTTTGAGCTTGAATTTATTTTAGAGGGCGAAGGCGAACAAAATCTGAACGGCTCGGTTTATAAGCTTCAAAAGGGTAGTTTTTATCTTCTAACCCCCATTGATTTTCATTCTATAGACAGCGAAGACGGTATTACATTAGCCAATATTTCTTTCCAAACTTCCGCCATTTCGGAAGAAAGGCAGATGCAGTTTATAAATCGTCGTCATAATTTATTTTGCAATCTTACGGGCGCAAAAAAAACGGAAACAGAAACCATTATAAATATGTTTGGTAAGGAATTTTCCGAAGGCGATGATTATAGTTTAGATATGCAAAACCATCTTCTTGAAATTTTGTTCACCTTCCTTACCAGAAACACAAGTTCAGAAAAGCCCATCGTCACAGACGGTATCCAAAAATCCTTGCAATATATTTTCCGCCATTTCAGAGATGAAATATCTTTAGAAAAAGTAGCGGAAATCGGCGGATATTCTCCAAATTATTTTTCTTCGCTTTTTCATAGGGAAATGGGGAAATGCCTATCCGATTTTATAAACGATCTTCGCATCCGCTATGCAAAACTTCTGCTTGTAAATACCGACCTTTCAGTTACAGAAATTTGCGAAAAGAGCGGTTATAAATCAATTTCCAACTTCTTGAGGGTATTTAGCGCCGAAGGAATTACCCCAAAAGAATACCGCAACAATTCAAAAATTGCGAATTCAAATAAAAAACTTTAATTTTTTCAAATAAATACTGCGTATTTTCTTGAAAATCGCGTTATATTGATATATAATATCTCTATTAAAAATTTTTCTCGGAGGCAAAAGTATGAACCCTAATAAAAGACCCGAAAATATGGAAAGAATCACCACCAAAGCATTAGCCGATAAATTTATCGCCGAGCAGGTTGAAGCCGTAAGAAGACAGGTGGGCGATAAAAAAGTGCTTTTAGCCCTTTCGGGCGGCGTAGATAGTTCGGTAGTTGCCGCGCTTCTTATCAAGGCCATCGGCAAACAACTTGTTTGCGTTCACGTTAACCACGGGCTTATGCGCAAAGGCGAGAGCGAGCAGGTTATCGAGATTTTCGGCAAAGAGCTTGATGCAAATCTTATTTATATTGACGCTACCGATAGATTTTTAACACTTCTTGAAGGCGTCAGCGACCCCGAGAAAAAGCGTAAAATCATAGGCGGAGAATTCATTAAGGTTTTTGATGAAGAATCTGCAAAACTTGAAGGCATTTCCTTCTTGGCTCAAGGCACCATCTACCCCGATATTCTTGAAAGTGACGGGGTTAAGGCCCATCATAACGTTGGCGGCCTTCCCGAAGATATGGAGATGGAACTTGTTGAGCCCGTTAAACTTTTGTATAAGGATGAGGTCAGAGTTGTAGGCGAGGCCCTTGGTCTTCCTCACGCTATGGTTTACCGTCAACCCTTCCCCGGCCCAGGTCTTGGAGTAAGATGTCTTGGCGCTATCACGAAAGACCGCCTTCACGCCCTTCGTGAAGCCGATGCAATCCTCCGTGAAGAATTTGATAAAAGCGGTCTCGCTGAAAAGGTTTGGCAGTATTTTATCGCTATTCCAGATATGACTGCCGTTGGCGTTATCGACGGCAAACGTCTTGACGGTTGGTGCGCAATTATCCGCGCGGTGAACACTACCGACGCTATGAGCGCAACTATTGAAGAAATCCCCTATCCCCTTCTCCATCATATAACCGCAAGAATTACAAGCGAAGTTAAGGGCATTAGCCGTGTACTTATGGACCTAACTCCCAAACCCGTGGGAACAATAGAATTCGAATAAAATTCATATTCTGTAAATTATAACTAAAATTTAGCTATATTAAAAAATGAGCCGAAATTTCGGCTCATTTTTGCATTTGGGGATTATCCGTTCTTTCAAGTAAATAATCAACAGATATGTTAAAATAATCTGCAATTTTAATAAGTTCTACAATACCCGGCTCTCTTTCGCCCGTTTCGTAGCGGCTTATAGTATTTTGATTTGTATTTAAATCTAAAGCCAGCTTCAATTGAGAGATACCTTTGGCTTTTCGAATTTGTTTTAGTCTCACACAAATCACCTCTTGACTTTATTATCCCATATCGGTATAATATAAATATCCCGATTTGGTATATTGTAAGGAGGATTTTATATGAAATACTGTTCAAAGTGCGGAAAAGAAACGGAAGATACTTCACCCGTATGTCTTAACTGCGGAACACCCTTTAAGACAAAAAAGCCCATCATTAAAAAATGGTGGTTCTGGGTGCTCATTACCCTCGCAACAATTATAATTGTTGGTACGGTGAGTGAAGATGATTCCTCATCTGCAAACAGCGGTTCGGATTCACAGATTGAAAGCACAGAAAAAGCTGATGACAATTCGCAACCGAAACTTACTTACGAAGAAGAAATAGCCACCTATAACGAAATAGATTTCCAAACGCTTTCCAGAAATCCCGATAAATACAAAGGCGAAAAATTCAAGTTTACGGGCGAAGTAATTCAAGTGCAGGAGCCATCTTTCGGCAATACGGTAGAGTTGAGAATAAATGTAACAAAGGAAACCTACGAATACATCGATACTGTCTCTTGGTCGGATACCATATATGCAACTGTCGAATTACAGGATGGCGATGACCGTATCCTTGAAGACGACATTATTACATTTTACGGTGAATGTGCAGGATTATACTCATACACAAGTGTATTGGGCGCAAAAATTTCGTTGCCCAAAATAGAAATTAAATATTGGGATTTTTCTGAATAAAACATGCAAACAACCGCCCTTTTGCTGAATGCAAAGGGCGGTTTTATGATTTTATTATATACATTATAGTTCTATACAAATTTTTGGGCGTAGCCGCACTTT
>JAZNFF010000061.1:0-8874 GCA_045588995.1 Acutalibacteraceae bacterium | reverse complement strand
ACGAGAATATCCTGAAGAGTAGTGTAAACATCGTTTTCACGAAGAGCTACAAGGTCAACGCGAACACCGGTCTCTTCATCGGTGATAGAAGCGGCAACGCCTTCGGAAGCGGTGCTTGCAAGAATTTCAAGACCGTTTACCTTAATATCGGCAATAATGGTTGCCATCTTGTTGTCGGTATTGAACAAATCGTTGGTTGCATCTACAATTTCAACTCTCAAATACTGAACTACCTTAGGCAAGAAGTTATATTCATAGCTTCCGTTATCTTCATTAGATTTCTCATTGAATATAGCATCCGGTTTCAAATCAGCATCAAACAGAGCTAAATCATCATCGCCCAAGTAGAAATTAACCTTACTTGGCCAGAATTCCTTATCACTACCTGCGATAAGTTCAACATTATCAACTGCATTAAGGGTGCCGAGGTCAACAAGGAAGTTGATTGTCTTCTTGCCGGTACCATCGGGATTACCCACAGAACCAGTATAGAAGTCGGCAACGGTATCTTCATCGCCATCAAACATATTGTAGAATTCATACCAAGGTTGGCCCCACCAATGAGGATAGTATCTACCGAAGTTCTGAGTAGACATGGTGTATTCGCCCGTATCTTTATCAACGAGAATCATGGAAGCATCTTCCTGTTTGCTTTCAGCAAGATTGTAGTATGCGAACTCTTGGATATTCCAACCGATTACTTCGAACTCTGTGGGGTCAAAGGTGCCGTCTGCTGTATCGGTTATGCAGAATCTTACATAACGTGCTTCGATAGGTGTTTCACCAAAGGTGCGGAACACTTCATTAACGGCTTCGCCTGAATATTCAACTACCATACTATCATCATTCCAAACGCCTTCCGCTGAATCAGAAGCGTAAACCTTAAGTCCCTTAATATTATTGGTAAGGGTTGAAAGTTTAATGGAGTTAATAGTCTTATTAGCGCAAAGATTGAATAAGAAGTTAATATTCTTGCCATTCTGCGCGATAGGTGTAGCTACATCATATTTACCGTCATAAGCATACAGATAATCATCACCGCTATATTCATCTTCCTTAACGGTGGTCTTATTGTCTGCATCATCGGTACGGTAAACCTCAACAGGAACATGGTTAAGGAAGTTGATTTCTGCCTTGGGCTTAACATACTTAGTACCAAATGCAGCAAGGTCGTTAATTCTGGGATAGCACATACCTGAGAATGACGCAAGCGCATTTTCATAATCGGAAACAGGACATTTAACGCAGATACTGATATATCTTGCGATTATACCGTTGCCAGCCATTGTAAAGAGCTGAGAATTGGTGGTTCCGTTTTCGGAATCGCTCATATTGTTATAGGTAATAATCTTGCTGCTATCTTTGAAGAGGAGACCCATCTCGGTAGAAGCATAGATTTCATATTTACCTGTTTGCAGATAGTTCTGACGGAAGTGGTTAAAGAGAAGTTTTTCTACATAGTAGGTATCCTTAAGGTCGAATACAAGGTGCATCGTTACCTCTTGGTCTACTTTACTGATAGCGCTTCCTGTAACTGCAGCAAAACCACAACCGGTTTCATTGGAAAGGTCAACTAACTTTGTATAAGGATACAAGGTGCCCTGCTGGTGCTCTTCCCACTTAACTCTACCGCCTGTGCCACCTCTGATGTAACACTGAGCATTGGCAAAGAGGTTGGTGCCGAGCGCCTTCATTTCAGCATCACTTAAAGCGTTGGTCTTAACAGAATATGTTACAACCTCGCCGTAAGCGCCAAGTTCGCTAATGGTAAGATCTGATTCGTTGCCATAGAATCTGAATGCAATATATGCGCCATTAATTTGAATCTTACCGCCATAGCTAAATCTCTGAACCTGTTCACCAAGTTCGTTATTAAACGCTGCAACAACAGATTTATCCAAGAAGAGGTCAGACATATTATTGGCAGCATAAATCTTATAGTTCATCTTTGCAAGGTCCGCGTTATTATTGAAGCCAACTATAAAGTCATCAATAACTGCTTCACCGCTAAATTCATAAACTAATTCTGCATAGGAATTGGGAGCTGAGAAATCATAATTTGCAAACGCTTCAACTGTATCGAAGTTACCATCGGTAAGATTCTCAGCATTTGCTAAGGAGATTTGAGTTTTTTCGGTACCGTCAAAGTAATAAACAGAGGGTACCTTATCAATGAGTACATTTTTGCCGAGAGAATCGATTGTTCCCTGAGCGGATGCCGCATCGGTAAAGGATGTGATATCACAGCTAAGTGCGATACCGAGTTCATCTCTTAAATTAATAGCATTAACTAATGCTTCAACAAATTCTTCAGTGTTAGTAAGGTTAGTAGTATCAACCTTCTGAGCCGCATATATCCAGTCAGCGAGATTCCATTCGGTAGTATCTTTATCAGGATATGAATCGGTGCCGCTAAGACTCTTCCAACCTGCAATTAGTTCAACTATTGCCTTATCTTCCTCGCTTATGAGGTTTAATGCGGCATTGAGCTTTTCTCTGAAGTTGATAAGCTTAGCATCATCAGCGCCGAAAATGCTATCGGCTGTTTTATTAAATTTAACTGCTTCTGCCAAGAATTCAAGAGTATTAGTAGCAGAAAGGGCTTTATTCTCATCAGAAAGTGTTTTGAATGTCGCGGTTATAGAGCCGACCTGAATATCGGTATTACCCGCAATATCGAGTCCCACACCGGTCATAACTCTCTGCTTAACGGATTGATAACCCGGCTTGGATGATAGCCCGCTAAGGGATACGTTTTTCCAAGAACCTGAGCCGATTTGGGCCTGTACGAAGAAGGTGGGGTCATCAACAGCAATTCCGCCGTTTATATGCATCTTGGGTCTGATGCCACCGATTGCAGCCGAGGAATTAACATACAATGAAATTGTATCAAGCTGACCAACGGTTAAGGCATCGTTACCATCTACAAATTTATACACAATGTAATCAACGTTATCAGAAGCACTGCTTGATTTAGTAGCTGAGAAGGTTGCATACTTAGGACCTAAAACGCTCTTATCGGTAAGGTCAGAGCCGCTGTAAGCGGAAGTATCATAAACATTAAGTCCTGTACCAACAACACCATCGCTCTCCCAAACCTCGTAAGGAATAAGCGTCTTTTCGATATTTAAAGCATCCCAAGCTACTGCAACTTCACTTGAAACAACATCATTTACGGACAAATCGGTAAGATTGCCTAAAACCTCTGTAAAGGAAGCGAATGCCGCATCATCACTTGCGAAATAACCGTTAGCAAGCGCTTTTACATAGAAGCGTTTAGCAGCTTCAACAAATGCTTCCTCATCAGTATCAGCAAGGGCTAAAACACTCTCGTCGGCGGCAGTAAATATTGCTGTCATAGAACCAACGGTGATATCGGTGGGAACTGCTGTAAGGTCAAAACCGATACCCAAAACATCGCGGTCTAAATAGTTAGCGTACTCTGCTCTTTCATTAACTCCTTCATAGGATATGGTAGACCATCCCTGAGCCATGGGGTTATGGAGGTAATTAGGAGCGTATATAGTGGTTAAACCTGAGTTGCCTTCTATACACATATAAACGCGTGAAGCGTTTGCTGCGGTAGTATGATATTCAAAGCTATAGGATTCAAATTGTGATAATTTAAGTCCGCTGATACCGGGTTTGAATACTATCATATCCACATTATCAGCCGCACCACCTGTACCTGTGGTGGTAAAGGTTGTGTAATTAGGACCAAGCTTAGAAACATCCGAAATTTCAGGACCATTATAATTCGCAGAATCGTTAACGGTAAATCCTGTTGCAACAGTATTGAAACCTGCCCAAATTTCAGAAGGAGCCATAGTTGCTTTAATCTTTAATGAACTCCAAATTTCTTTAAGGGCTACAACATTCTGGTCGGGCAAGCAATCAACAAGGGTATTGCGAGCATCAACGAATGTGGTCCATTTTTCAGTGTTGTTTATGCCGTCAACATAATCGTTTTTAATATCATCAACATTTAATGTGATGGCTTTTTGAGTCCACTCTTCATCGGTCCAATCATCAGAGCCGTAAAGGTTTACATCATATTTAAAGAACAGATTAGAAACATAAATATCAGCTACATCGGAAGTACCGTTATTGGCGTCTATAGCATTGGTTGTTGCAAATTCGATACGAACCTTGCTGATATATTCACAAGTTGCTCTTGCAGGATTATATCTGCTGTTCCAAGCACCTGCGGCTACACCATTTATGAAATCGGGAATTGAAACCTTTACCCAATTTCCGTTAGAAGAGGTTGCTTTAAACAAGCCACTAAATGGAGCTGAAGCACTAACTAAATCTGAAACGCCATCAGTATAGCTGAAACCGACTCTTATATATACATCAGAAGTAGATTTATAATAGAAGTATATATCATTAATATCCGACCTCTTAGCAGCCGTTGCCTTATTAGTTCCAACCTCATCGCCGAATTGAATCATTTGAGTTGCCTTTGTACCAATAGGCATTTTAACGCTATTGGCATTTGCCCCTACATTTGCAGGCACATCATTCGACAAATTACCTGCGCCTATTGCAGCATAGTTTAATAAGGTTGCATCAACCTTATCACCTGCAGTTTCTGAAGGTGTTAATGCATTCCAAGCGGTCTTAAAGTTATTGGTTGCTACAATAACAGATAATTCATCAGCGAAAGCAAAGAGCGCTGTACGAGCTGCAACGAAGTCAGCCCATTTCTGAGTATTGTTTATGCCATCAACATAATCATTCTTAAGCTCATCGGGGTCAGCGTTAATAGCATTAGACATCCACTCTTCATCGGTCCAATTTTCTGAACCGATAAGGTTTTCATCAATACCGTTATCTACGAATAATTCACTTACATATAAATCGGTGGTTCCGGATGCTGTGTAAAGCTGTTGGAAACCAATAAGTGCCAATTGGGTTGAAGCGGCAGTTGGACCTGAATTTCTAACTATTGCATCAAATGAGAATCCGTTTGAAGTAAACCAATCAAAGAAGGAGAGTTTAACCCATTGACCATTAGTGCTCGGTAGTGTCCAAGTGGAACCTGCGCCAAACATACGGTCATGGCGGCCTGAACCGTTATTACCAATGCATCCAAAAAGCGCTTTGATATCTGCATCGGATTTGTAATAGAAATACATATCCGTTATCTGCTTAAAGGGTACGGTAGTTGTTGCCTGAGTAGCGTAATTGGAAATCTCCGTAAAATAAGCAGTAGTGCTTGCTGTACCAATAGCAATCTTGCGAACTTCAGATGCTTCAGGTGCTTGAGGAGGACATTCGCCAAGGAAAGGACCATCATATTCAGAGGTATCCTTAAGTGTTAAACCTGTACCTACTGTGTTGGCACCATTCCAAAGAACAGAAGGTATCAATGTTTCGGTTACTGTCAAAGCAGCCCAAGCAGACTTTAGGTCGGCAACATTGCTTGCATCTGCTGCGTTAACTGCGTTTGCAAAGGTTGTGAATGCAGCATCAGCAGAATCAAACTTATTAGCGGCAATTGCTGCATTATAATAATCTGTTGCTGCAGAAATGAATGCGGCAGCATCGCTATCTGCAAGAGCTAAAGTTTGTGCGCTTGCGGCTTTGAATACGCCGGTCATAGAACCAACAGTTATAGTTCCGGGAGCGCCGTTAAGGTCAAATCCGATTCCTAAGAACTTATCGTTCAAATTGGAAGCATATTCGCTTCTTGCATTAACGCCGTTATAGGAAATGGTAGACCAACCTTCAGCCATTGGGTTATGAAGGAAAGAGGCAGCATACAAAGTTCTCTCATCTTGAGCGCCGGTATTGAAATAATGCATAAAAACTCTGGATACCATTGATGCGGTGGCATGGAATTCATAATTATAGGATACAAACTGACCTATGGTATAGTTTGCATCACCATCCATCATTCTGAATATATACATATCCTTATTATCGGCAGCGCCGCTACCCGTTCCCGAAGTAGTATAGGTTGCATACTTAGGACCAAGCTTAGAGGTATCGTTAACGGCATAGTTGGAACCTGTGCCGTTGCTACCGATATAGTTCATAGCAACTGTATCATCATAGCCGATATGGGTTAATGCTTTCCAAGCATTTTTAAGATTTTTAATGGCTACTGTCATTTCTGATTCATCGGAATCATCATTCAAAATAGCATCGATGGCCGTTTTAAATCTTAAGAAAGCGGCATCGGTAATCTCAAATTTATTACCTGCAACGGCTGCTTCATAATATGCAACAGCGGCAGCAACGAATGCATCGACATCGCTATCTGCAAGCGCTAAGGTTTCACTGCTTGCAGCTTTGAATATACCCGTCATAGAACCAACGGTAATAGTTCCGGGAGCGCCGTTAAGATCAAAACCGATACCCAAGAACTTATCATTCAGATTAGAGGCATATTCGCCTCTCGCATTAACGCCGTTATAGGAAATGGTAGACCAACCCTCAGCCATAGGGCTATGAGTGAATGAAGCAGCATACACTGTTCTCTCGGCTTGAACGCCGGTATTGAAATAATGCATAAAAACTCTGGATACCATTGATGCGGTGGCATGGAATTCATAACTATAGGATACAAACTGACCTATATTATAGTTTGCATTATTATCCATCATTCTGAATATATACATATCCTTATTATCGGCAGCGCCGCTACTTGTTCCGGAAGTAGTATAGGTTGCATACTTTGGACCGAGCTTAGATGTATCGTTAAGAGCGGGACCATCATAAGCGGAGGTGTTCTTAAGGGTTAAACCTGTGCCTACTACATTTGCGCCTGCCCAAATATCTGAAGGAACCAATGTTTCCTTAACGGTAAGGGCGCCCCATGCTTCTTTAAGCTCGGCAATTTTAGCGGAATCATAGGTAGCCGCCTTTGCGATGCCCGAAAATACGGGAAGGAGGGTGGTTAAAATTATAGCAAGGGAAAGAAATACAGATATATTTTTTGCTATAAAACTTTTAATACTTTTCATATTCATATTTCTCCTTTCCCAATCAAACTATCTCTGCAATAATAATGGTATATGCAGAGGGATCATAGTTAGAGGTGATTTTAATTGAAACTGTATCACCTGCGGTGGTTCCTGTGGCATCATAGTTACCGTTCTGGTCAATGGTGCCGCAGTTTTCGGTAGTCCAGCTATAACCGCCGTTTGTATCGGTACGGGCTTTTCCGAAAACTTCCCAGGTAACATTATTAAGGTCGCTATCGTTATCAGTACCGTAAATTGCGGTTACATTAAAGTCCTTCTTAGCGCCGGAGCTGAGTTCAACATAATCGGTATCGGTTACTATCTGAACCTGCTCATCGAGAGTTGTATAAATAACTGCACAATGCTTATCTACAGGAAGAACATCAACGATATTACCGTTTGCATCAGCAACTATTTCTTTATCGGTTACGGGAAGAAGGTCCGAGCCGCCATTATATTTATTAATTCGACCGTTTTCATCGCCTTCCGCATCTTTATCGGGGAAATAGCATATATGGCGTTCAAATTTGCGGCCTGCCATCTTGGAGCCGAGCGCCACGGTAAGCTCTCTTGACTGAGAATTTTCCTCAACATCTAAAATAACGGACATATCAGTGATATTTTTCTGGCCATCTTCAACGCCAAAAACTGCGCCATAAATATCATCAGAAGAAATGGTGCTCTTATAAACCTTGCTATCCCAAGGCAGATAACGGGATGTCATACCTTGAAGGGCAAAATAATAGTTTGCAGCGTGCATATCTTTGGATGGGAAATCCCAGTCACCTGAGAAAAGAATGGACATAGGAGCGGGGGTTGAATCGGAGCCGACTGCCCATAAAGCAGAACCGCCGTAGCCCACATTTGCCTGAGAGGTAATCATCGATACAAAGTTTTTCTTGTAATTGAGTATATAACCTGAATCACTATTATCTGAAGCTGTTCTACTTTGCATTCCGAGGGTTTCATTAGCCCATATACCAGGGTATTTTTTGATGGTTGACTTGATTGCATTAAAATATGTTGACCAATCGTTATATCCCGGATAATGGTGCATATTAACATAGTCATAAGCAGGATTTCCTTGCTCATCAAGAGCGTTTTCTACAACTGCATCTGCCCATTGCTCAACGCCGCCTGCATCATTAACTGCAAAGCCGGTAAGCTCGGTACCGAACATTTTGATTTCATCACGCATATTCTTATTATAATGAACGCTGTTGGGATTGCCGGTATATGTATGCTTACTAAGCTCCTTATCAACGGCAACAATCATTTTTACCCAATATTCACGGGCATCAAAGAACATACGGTAGGAGCCGCCGTTTACCTCATTATAATAGGAAAGCATTTCAACATTATCGTATCCCTCGTTCCAGCAATATTCGATAACGGCTTTGATTGCCTTAGCGAATGCTTCGAGGTTTTTGGGAGCGCCCTTACCTGCATCGTTTTCCGATACATTTTCATATAAGAACCAATCGGATATATCTTCAGTAACAACACCGCCAAAGTTTAAAAGAACGGTAGTTCCGATACGGTCATACATTGCTACCTTAGACATAAAGTTTTTAAACTCAATTCCATCATAGTAATAAATGCCGTTGTTCCAATTCTCCTCCTGCTGTTCCTGAGGAAGAGAGGTATCAACCAGCCAGTTAGGAAGGAAAAGCATACGCATATATCTGAAATTTTGAAGATTAAGACGCTTTTCGTTCACAGTTTGGTAAGCATCGTTCATACCTTGAACATACGGTGCTGACCAATGGTTATTGCCAACGCCCGCATAGCACTCGTTTACAACATTGTTTGTATCAACAGTGATTAAACGAGTAGTTGCAGCACGGCCATCTACAGCCATAGATACACCTGCAACGCATACGCAGAGCACTACAGCCAA
>JAZNFF010000060.1:0-2267 GCA_045588995.1 Acutalibacteraceae bacterium | reverse complement strand
TGACGGTCATCATAAACAAAGGCAGAAAAGATTTTATATTTGAGAATGTGACCGGGGGTGTAAACATATATCGTGTCGGTATTCTCGAAACTTTCTGCATTTCGAAGTTCCCAAAGAGGAGTAAACATAGTTTTATCGGCTAAATGGTGACCGTAAAGAATGGTATTGGGATCTAAAAACGCATCGTTATTGAGCCGCTGCATATAGATGCTGCCGCCGTTTTTATATTTCCCGTCAATATCCCGTCTTAAATAAAAATCTTCGGGCTTATCGTCACCGCTTTGCATAACGGGATAATCAATAGTAGTTCCCTCTACCTTTATCCAACCAACAACGTCGGGAGCGGTCGTTTTAAGCTCCTCGAAGTTTATGGGATTTTCAGGCAACTCCTGCTCTATATCAGAAGAGCTGTTTTTAAAATCACTGTAATCCGAGTTTTTGGGAACAAAATGGATTATCAGCGCAATCAAGGAGCAGGTAAAAACTATTACCGCAAGAACTAAAACAATGCGATTTATAAGTTTATTTTTATCTTTTTTAAGGTCGGCAAAATCCGCTTTAACCTTATCTAAAACCTTATCCAAAAGTTTCTTAATATCCGTAAATATCACACCTAAATATTAGTTATACTTATGCTTTGCCTTGATTTCGGCAGTGCCGCCCATATAGGGGCGAAGCGCCTCGGGAATCTTAACAGAATAATATTCGCCGTCAAAAGTAAGATTATTTTCAAGAAGGGCGATGAGCATTCTTGGGGGAGCAACAACGGTATTATTAAGGGTATGAGCAAGATACTTTTTGCCATCCTCACCGCGAACGCGGATACCAAGGCGGCGGGCCTGAGCGTCCCCTAGATTTGAACAAGAGCAAACCTCGAAATACTTCTGCTGCTTGGGACTCCACGCCTCAACATCATAGGATTTAACCTTAAGGTCTGCAAGGTCGCCCGTGCAGCACTCGAGGGTGCGAACGGGGATATCTAAACTTCTAAACAGTTCAACGGAGTAACTCCACATTTTATTAAACCAATCCATACTCTCTTCGGGTTTGCAGATAACTATCATTTCTTGCTTTTCAAATTGATGGATACGGTAAATACCTCTTTCCTCAATACCGTGAGCACCCTTTTCCTTGCGGAAGCAGGGGGAGTAACTTGTAAGTGTCAAGGGGAGTTTTTCTTCCTCGGTTATGGTATCGATAAACTTACCTATCATAGAGTGTTCCGAAGTGCCGATAAGATAAAGGTCTTCGCCTTCAATCTTATACATCATAGCATCCATTTCCTCAAAACTCATAACACCCGTTACAACATTGCTTCTTATCATAAAGGGCGGAATGCAATAGGTAAAGCCCTTGTTTATCATAAAGTCGCGGGCATAGGCGGTAACTGCCGAGTGCATACGGGCAATATCGCCCATAAGATAATAGAATCCTTCACCTGCAACGCGGCCTGCTGCCTCCTTATCAATTCCGTCAAAGAGAGCCATAATATCGGTATGATAGGGAATTTCATAGTCGGGGGCGGTCTGCTTGCCGTACTTGGTAACCTCAACGTTTTCACTATCGTCCTTACCAATTGGAACGCTATCATCAACGATATTGGGAATCTTCATCTGAATTTCTTTAACCTTGATTTCAAGAGCGGCTTCCTTTTCTTCAAGGGCCTTGAGTTCCTCGGCCTGCTCGGTTACGAGTTTTTTGAGTTCTTCGGCCTTTTCTCTCTCGCCTCTCGCCATAAGACCGCCGATTTCCTTGCTTACCTTATTTCTGTTGGCGCGAAGGTCGTTGGCGCGAGTATTAGCATCGCACTTTTCTTTATAAAGAGCGATAACTTCATCAACGAGGTGAAGCTTATTATCCTTAAATTTTCTTTTAATATTTTCTTTGATTAACTGCGGATTTTCGCAGATAAATCTGATGTCCAGCATTTTTAGCCCTCCAACAAATAACTTTCTAAATTAAAAGTATATCACAAGGTTAAATTTCTGTCAAATGTATTATTTATAAATATATAGAGAATAATAAATACGGTGATACTATGAAGGATAAAAACAAAAAAACAGTCATTAAAACCCCCAGCGTAGACCCTTGCGCCGATGCCCCCGAAAACTCCTTTACCCTCGTAAATAAATACGGCACCTACGAAATCCAACCCACCGCCGATACGGATAACCAGTACCCCGCCATCGCCCAAGGGTACAATAAAAAACAGCAAAAATTCGAGGGCGACCGCCCCGAAGCCGTAGATGAGGACAGAAGATAAAAGA
>JAZNFF010000059.1:0-1794 GCA_045588995.1 Acutalibacteraceae bacterium | reverse complement strand
TACCTTGCAATCTGTTATGCAGGTGGCGGCAAGTGCCCCCGCGCCGCCGATGGCGCAAAGGTAAAGGGCTCCGTTTTCCTTGATGGCCTCGATTACCTCTTTACTTCTTCCGCCTTTTCCTATGGTGGCAACAAGCCCCATTTCGTGCAGCTTCTTTGTGTATGGGTCCATCCTGGATGAAGTAGTAGGACCGCAACTGCCAATGGGCAGATTATCGGGCGTGGGCGTAGGTCCTGCATAATAGATAACTGCGCCGCCCATATCAAAAGGAAGGGGAGATCCGCTTTCGATTAGCTCAAATATCCTTTTGTGCGCCGCATCGCGAGCAGTATAAACCGTACCCGATAAATAAATCTTATCGCCCACAGATAACTCACTTGCTTTTCTTTTGAGTTCCTCTGTATTTAAATAGAATTCTCTCATTTTACTATCTGGCTATAAAGATTTTCAAAACTTGCGGCGTGTTCCTCGGAAGAAACTTTCTTCTGCTCAATAATTTCTTTTGTTTCATTGAGCGAATTAAGAAGTTCTTCAACCTGACCGATAAAGTCATTAGAAGTTTTTAGTACCTTTTCTTTGATATCATCAAGGGATTGGTGCGCCGCATCAATAGAATCTAAATTGCGGGCAATTTCACTCTCTGCAAGTGCGCGACTTTCATCGCTGTTTTTCATAACTGCTTGGGCATTGGATTGCGCAACAAGATAAAGCTTACCGATATTCTGCGAAAGGCGTTCGATTTCCTCTCGCTTATCGGTGTATGCCTTAAGCTCTGCTTCAACCTCTGCCTTTGCATTTTTAATATTTTCAAGCTCGCAGTTTACGTTTTTAATAACCCCGTCAAGCTCCTCAATTTTCTCTTTGAAATCTTTCTCTTTTTTCGAAAATGCTTGATGAGATTTTTCAATATAGGACATTACATCTTCACAGTTAAAACCGAGAAGAGATTTTCTAAAACCTACTGACATATTTTTATCCCCTTAATTTCATTTAAATTCTGATTTCTTCAAGTTCTTTAAGCCATATTTCACTTACCGCATCGGTAGGCATTGAAAGGTCGCCTCTGGGGGAAAGTGAAACCTTGGTAGCTTTTGGACCATCAGGCATACAAGAACGCTTGAACTGTTGGGCAAAAAATCTTCTTACGAAAACTTTAAGCCATTTTAATATAATTTCTTTACCGTAATCATTTTCGAATACCAAAGAAGCGATTCTAAATATCTTTTTAGGCGCCTCATTAAGATAAACTAAATGATAAAGGAAAAAATCGTGCAACTCATAAGGACCTACAAGGTCTTCCGTTTTTTGTGCCATACCACCATCATTTGTGGGCAAAAGTTCGGGAGATACGGGCGTATCAAGAATATCTCTCAAAATTGCCGCGGTTTCGCCGCCGAGTAAAGCCGCTTCATAATCTACAAGGGCTCTGACAAGCGTTTTAGGCACCGAAGCATTAACGCTATACATAGACATCTGGTCTCCGTTATATGTTGCCCAACCGAGAGCCAACTCTGAAAGGTCACCCGTGCCGATAACCATACCGTTTTCCATATTGGCGATATCCATCAGCACTTGCGTGCGCTCTCTGGCTTGAGCGTTTTCAAAAGTAACATCTGTATTATTCTTATCGTGACCGATATCCTTAAAATGCGATAAAACCGAATCACCGATATTTATTTCTTTTAGACGCACTCCCAAAAGCTCGCAAAGTTTTACCGCATTAGATTTAGTGCGGCTTGTAGTGCCAAAGCAGGGCATTGTAACCGCTAAAATATCGGTTAAAGGTCGGTTTAA
>JAZNFF010000058.1:0-3066 GCA_045588995.1 Acutalibacteraceae bacterium | reverse complement strand
TTCATCCCTTAAATACATTCTTATATCCAAAGCCACTTGGTCATTACGGCTTCTTGCAGTATGCAGTTTTTTTCCTATATCTCCAAGTCGCGCCGTTAATTCTTGTTCCACAAAGGAATGAATATCCTCACTATTCATATCAACGGCGAGTTTTCCGCTTTCAATATCAGCAAGTATTTCTGCAAGGCCTTCAATGAGTGTATCTGCCTCGCTTTTGTCAATAATTCCCGTAGCGCCAAGCATAGCGGCGTGAGCCATACTTCCCGTAATATCTTGACGGTACATACGGCTATCAAATTTTATGGAGGAATTGAAATCATCGGCTAATTTATTTACCGTGCCGTCCGTTCTTCCCGCCCAAATTTTAGACATAAATATTTCTCCGAATTATTATTTATTTCCGTTCTTTTTATCAACCATTGCCTGAACTTTTATGGGCAGACCGTAAAGGTTGATAAATCCTGCAGAATCTTTTTGGTCATAATCGCTTTCACCAAAGGTTGCAATATCTTCACTATAAAGTGAGTATGGACTCCAAACACCCGCATTTATCATATTACCCTTGTAGAGTTTGAGTTTAACAGTACCTGTTACTTTCTCTTGAGTTTTATCAACAAAGGCGGAAAGGGCTTCACGCAAAGGAGTAAACCACTGACCGTTATAAACAAGTTCTGCGAAGGTGATGGAGAGTTTTTGTTTTTCGTGCATTGTCATCTTATCAAGACAAATGCTTTCAAGAACGCTATGCGCCTTATAAAGAATAGTACCACCGGGAGTTTCATATACGCCACGGCACTTCATACCAACAAGACGGTTTTCAACAATATCGATAATGCCGATACCATTAGCGCCGCCGATTTCGTTGAGCTTTAAAATGATTTCCTTGGCGGACATTTTGATACCATCAAGTGCAACGGGTACACCCTCTTCAAAATCAAGAGTTATATAGGTTGGCTTATCGGGAGCGGCGATGGGAGAAACGCCCATCTCAAGAAAACCTTCTTTTTCATACATTGGCTCATTGCCCGTATCTTCAAGGTCAAGACCCTCGTGAGACAAGTGCCATAAGTTTTTATCCTTTGAGTAGTTGGTTTCGCGGTTAATCTTAAGAGGAATATTATGCGCTTCTGCATAATCAATTTCCTCTTCTCTGGATTTAATATCCCATTCTCTCCAAGGAGCAATTATAGGCATATCCGGTGCGAAATGCTTAAGAGCAAGTTCAAAACGTACTTGGTCATTACCCTTACCTGTACAACCATGACAAATAGCATCTGCGCCTTCTTTAATGGCTATCTCGGCAAGGCCTTTAGCGATACATGGTCTTGCATGGCTTGTACCCAAAAGATATTCTTCGTAAACGGCGCCCGCTTTCATAGTGGGTATTATATATTCGTTTACATATTCTTCCGTAAGGTCAAGTACATATAGTTTGGATGCGCCCGTTTTAAGTGCCTTTTCTTCAAGTCCTTCAAGCTCATCCGCTTGACCTACATTTCCCGAAACGGCTATAACCTCACAATTGTTATAGTTTTCCTTGAGCCAAGGAATAATTATTGATGTATCAAGTCCTCCCGAATATGCGAGAACCACCTTTTTAATATCTTGCTTGTTCACAACAAATGCCTCCTGAAAAACAATGAATAAATATGCATATAATTATATTCATTATATGGGCTTTTGTCAAGCGTTTTTCTCATATTTATTTATTTTTTCGCAAAATATGCAAAAATTAATGCATAAACTTGCATTTTTGCATAGAAAACCCGCAGTCACATAAAAACTGCGGGTTATTTTCTAATTAATCGGCACCATTAACATTGTGGCATCTTCAATTATTTCATTTTCTATACCGTTAATTTCTTTAATTTCCTCAACGCTTGCAAGATATCTTCTCGCTATATCCCAAATATTTTCACCCACACTTGCGAAATAAATAGTCATAGCTCCCCTATCGACTTTTTTAATTTGACAGGCCTCGTCTGTATCTAAATCCACGATAAGAGGAATATTGCTGCATTCATATACCGTCGCATTTACGCTCAGTTCTACCCTAATTTCAAGGCAATCTGAAGATGTGAATGTAAATCCCGAAGAAATAACTTTAATTATAGGTGAACATTTAAAGCCCGAAACATCACAATCCATCGGATATTTATACTCAAAATCTATAGATTTTTCATAGAAAACGGGCTCATCGTTATAATCAAGACCGATAATCGAAGTTATAACCGCCCCGCAAATAACTAAGTTTTTATCAATAAGCTTAGCGCTATCTACACGCACGTCACACCACATATCTGTAACCGAAACCAAAGTGCCTTCTGAGAAATTAACATTCTTTTTGCAGTTGAAGGTTTCGTTTACATTACAATAAATCTTATTAAAGCACATATCTTTTCGTTTTATATCTGCTTCATATCGGCGCGAAAAGGCATCTAAAACCACGTCAATATCGTTATTACAATAACTTTCGCAACAAATTAAAACTTTTGCATTGAGAGTTAAACTTTTGGTTTCCCCCGTCATAGAAGTACGTGGCTTTATTTCAAGAAATGCAAGTTCCGCTTTGGCTTCGCACTCGCATTTTTCGGTTATACCTTCCATTTCTAAAATTTGGCTGAGAGGAACAACCGTCCTGACGGTGTGTGAGTTTCCCTCATCGTCGCAATAAAGCGCCGATACTGCCATATCGCCCTTAACCATAGATTTTCCCGCTAAAAGTTTACATTCTTTCAGCGATACCGAGGCATCATACCTTATTATGTTTCGAATGTTGGGTTGACCCGGACTAAGTTCGATTTCTTCTTCAATAAGCAAGTATTTTTCGGCGCATCCCATAGGTGAGGTTGCGGGGGCTACTCCCCTTCTGAGTTCTATATTACAGTCATCAATATCGGTAATTACATCGGCGCATTTTCTCTTTGTTACCCTTATTCCTATACCTACCGCGCCGTGTACATCGATTTTTCTGCTTGAAACGGCCCTACAGTTAAGATATTCGCATTTGCAGTGACAATTAACGGTTCCGTTATCAATGTCAATTCCCGTTTCAAAAGTTTTTGT
>JAZNFF010000057.1:0-6433 GCA_045588995.1 Acutalibacteraceae bacterium | reverse complement strand
GCAAGTAGCTTCTTCTGCTTCGATTACCTGAACGTTCTTATGAGCGCATTTGCTTGAAGCTGAGCCGGTAGAATTGGAAGCTCCTGTATTTGAAGAACCTGAATTTGAAGTTCCCGAATTGGAACCGGTGTTAGTACCTGTACCTGTATTTGTTCCTGTGTTAGAACCTGTATTAGAACCGGTATTACTGCCTGTGTTGCTACCAGTATTTGAGCCGCTATTGCCGGAATCGTTGCCGCCCGAAGCCGAGCCGCCTACATAAGAATTGCCCGAAGGAGAAGTGAAGTTTGCTGGGGTGCTTGTATTAAATAAAGCAAATGCAAGTTCGGGATAATCTACAAACACATTTCGAGTACCCGTTATTGACTGAACTGCATCGTTTCTGCCAAGTTCCCAGGTATCAACGGGGTCTGCTGCCATCCATTCGAGTAAAACTGCTTTGCTCTCTATAACACCGCTTGAGCCCCATAAACTGCTTTGACTCCAACGAACATATTGATAAAGCATTATTCGGCATACGTCTCCGCGCAAATCATATTGTCCGCCAGATTCATTATTAGGGTTATAGTAACCAGAAGATTTACCGTAGGCCTTATTACCACGGCTTGAATTTTCGCTTACAGAAGTAGGGCGAAGCATCATAATATCATTTTCGCCATTTCCGGAACCCTTACTGTTGGGCCAAGTATGTTCACGGTTCCAGGTGGCGCCTTTATCCCAAGCAGGACCAATCGCCAAACCCGAATAGAACGAAGATATTTTATTGCTTGTTTTTGCGCTATTTTGACAGTCAGTATATTGGAAAAGGGGTCTGGTATCATCATAGCTTGTTACCTTTTTGTGATTTGCCACCATAATCCTTTGCAATTCTCTGTAAAGAGCGCTTGAAGTTACACTGCCCGTATTACTACTGCCAGAAAGGGATGAGAGATTAGCGAAAGATGTATTATTATCGCTATAAAATTTTATTGCATTGGGCGAAAGAAAGGTTGCCACTTCTTCGCGTATACCCCAATTATAAATATAACTGCCAGAGTATCTGTAATCTACCGTAGCCGCAGAGGCGGGAGTATCCACACTGAAAATCAGGGTAAAACATACCGCAATAGCCATAAATAATGCTAAAGAACGCTTAATGGTATTTTTCATTTCCGTTTTATCTCCTTTAAAATTCACATATATAAATATAGTAACATAATTTATATGACTTCGCAACCTAAATTTTGAAAATATTGTAGGATATTGTAATTTGCTTCGATTTACTGCAATAAAAACTTGACAAACGGAAAAAAGTTATATAAAATAATTCTATACTGATTCAAAAACGTTTGAGCAAAAACCAGTAACCGTTTATTTGAGTTTCAGAGAGCTGCCGCTTGGTGCAAGGCAGTAACGAAAATTTCGGTGAATTCCTTTTGCGAGTTGCGGGCTGAAAATAAGAGTAGGCCTTGCCGGTTGCAACCGTTATATTGCTAAGGTGTATTGGCACCTAACGAGGTCTTCTTCGCGAGAAGAAGATGAAGCAGAGTGGTAACACGGTTTTAGAAACTGTCCCTGTATCCGAAAAGGATGCAGGGTTTTATTTTTTAATTATTTTAATAAAGGAGTCTTTATTATGAAAAAAATCGTAGCATTAATTTTAACCCTTACTCTTTGCGTTGGCGGATGTCTTTCCCTCACCGCTTGCGGTGATAAGACGGATTTTACCGTTGGTATCTGTCAGCTTATGGAGCACGAATCCCTTGATAAAGCAACCAATGGCTTTATTGATGCTTTGACCGAAGCCCTCGAAAAAGAGGGTAAGACCGTTGAGTTCGATACTCAGGTTGCAGGCGAAACCAACCTTTGCGCCACTGTTGTTAATACCTTCACCGCAAAGAAGGTTGATATGATTATGGCGAACGCTACCCCCTCTCTTTTGGCGGCTGCTAATGCCACAACCTCTATCCCCGTTCTCGGCACATCTGTTACCGATTACAGTGATACCTTTTCGGGTAAAATCCCCGAAAACGTAACCGGCACTTCCGATGCTGTTCCTTTTGATGAACAAGCGCAGATGATGATAGATTCCCTAAAGCTCAAAGAGGGCGATACTGTAGGCGTTATTTATTGCGCTAATGAATCCAACTCTCTTATTCAGTATAAGGCAGTTAAGGCCTTATTCGAAGAAAAGAAGATTAAGGCCGAGGCATACACCTTCTCCGATACCACCGAGCTTCAGACCGTAGTTAACAATGCGGCTAACAATTCAAAGGCGATTTATGTTCCTTCCGATAACACCGTTGCAGATAACGATTCTGTTGTTGGTACTATTTGTACCGATAAAAAGGTTCCCGTTTTCACAAGCTACGGCGGCAAAATCTGCTATGCAAGTTTGGCTATTGACTATTATGAGCTCGGCCGCAAGACCGGTGAAATGGCGGCAGAAATCCTTCTCGGCAAAAAAGCTCCTAAGGATTTCGATGTTGCCACCCTTACTCCCACCGTTGTTTATAACAATGAACTTTGCGCAACTCTCGGAATTGAAGTTCCCGAGAAATAAACTATACTTGAGGTAAAAAATGGCTTTTTTATATGCTCTACCCGGTGCCGTTGCCGAGGGTCTTATATGGGGACTTATGGCGATAGGCGTATATATATCCTATAAAATTCTTGATATTGCCGACCTTACCGTTGACGGCTCTATTTGTACGGGCGGATGTGTCTGCGCGGTGCTTATCTCTTTGGGTGTTCCCGTATGGGTTAGTGTTATCGCTGCTTTTATAGCAGGTATGCTTACGGGTACCCTTACGGGTCTTTTGCACACACTCCTCGGAATCCCCGCCATACTTGCGGGAATTCTGACACAACTTATGTTATATTCGATTAACCTTTCCATTATGGGAAGCAAATCACTTGTAGCAATTGACCCGAGAGCCAATAATCTTCTTGTGCATATGAGTGAAAATAATCGCTCTATAATCGTAGCGGTTATACTTATTGCCGCGGTTATAATCTTGCTCTGGAGATTTTTCTATACCGAAGTTGGCCTCACCCTTAAATCCACGGGCGATAACCCCGATATGAGTCGCGCTCAGGGTGTTAACGTTAAACTTAATAAGGTTATAGGTCTTGCGATATCCAACGGAATTGTTGCTTTCGCGGGAGCGCTTTTAGCACAGTATAAGGGCTCTGCCAATATCAATGATGGCCGCGGCGCCATCGTAATCGGTCTTGCCGCCATCTTTATCGGCCTTTCTGTTTCGCTAAAAATCAAGCCCAATTTCGTTGTAAGCTTAATCGGCGTTGTATCGGGCGGAGTTGTATATTATATCGTTTATAACTTCGTAGTTCTCTTAGGTCTTAAAACCGATTATCTAAAAATGTTATCGGCTATTATAGTTGCTATTTTCTTGGCAGTTCCCTATATCAAGAGCGAATATTTCACCAAACAAAAGGAAATACCCGAGCTTATAGAAGGGGGTGAGCAGGGTGCTTGAAATCACTAACCTCCAAAAAACCTTTAATGCGGGTACAATAAACGCAAAAACCGCTCTTTCGGGTCTTAACCTCACCCTTAATGATGGTGATTTTGTAACGGTTATAGGCGGAAACGGCGCAGGTAAATCAACGCTTTTAAATGCTATTGCAGGCGTTTGGAAACCCGACTTTGGCACCGTTTCTATCGACGGAGTTAATGTAACGGGTATGCCGGAGCATAAGCGAGCGGCATTTTTAGGCAGGGTTTTCCAAGATCCAATGAAAGGCACCGCTCCCGATATGGAAATAGCGGAAAATCTTTCTATCGCCGCAAGACGAGGCACCAAGCGCAAGCTTATTCGCGGCATTAAAAAGGGCGAACGGAGCGAGTATAAAAAGTTGCTCGCTACTTTAGAACTTGGTCTTGAGGACCGACTTTCTGCCAAGGTTGGACTCCTTTCGGGCGGTCAAAGACAGGCAGTAACTCTTCTTATGGCAACCCTTAAAAAACCGAAGCTTTTGCTTCTTGACGAGCATACTGCCGCTCTCGACCCCAAAACCGCAAGTAAGGTTCTAGAAATCACCGATAAATTGGTAACTGAAAATAATCTTACCACCCTTATGATTACCCATAATATGCACGATGCTATCAAGTATGGAAACCGCCTTATTATGATGCACGAAGGCAAGATAATCATTGATGTTTCGGGTGAAGACAAGAAAAAGCTCACCATAAAAGAACTTTTAGGCCTTTTCGAAAAGGCAAGCGGAAGTGAATTCTCAAACGATAAGGTAATGCTTTCTAAATAAAATAAAAAAGAACGGAAATTCAAATGAATTTCCGTTCTTTTTATTTATTGCTTTCTTTGTATTTAAGAGGTGACACGCCCATTATCTTTTTAAACTGTTTACTAAAATGATATTCATCATAAAACCCAAGGTTTGATGCAATTTCCTTAACGCTCATTTCTGGGAATAAAGTAAAATAAGAAACCGCTTCTTTGATTTTGAAACTTAAAATATATTGATGAATTGTAGTTCCGAAAGCTGCCTTGAACTTATTTTCGGCCGTTTTAACAGAAACATTGGTCATACGGGCGAGTTCTTCATTACTTATGAATTTTTCGGGATTATTATGGATTATCTTTTTGATTTTAAGGGCGGTATGAGTATCCGCCGAATCGATATTGTTTTCCGAAAGTTCGCAGATTAAAAGTTCAAAATATAAATCGGCTTTTCGTTTATTTCCTGATAAATATGCATTGACTATTTCCGAGAAAAGTTTTTTAATATGCTTGTTTTCAGAGGCGTCGATAAGGGTTGGTATACCCTTATCCTCGGTATTATCGGCAGAGAAACTTTTATCCCCTTCTTCTTGGCTTACGTGGAAATACATAGTTTTTGTAGCCTCTTCGCACGCCGCGGCGCCATAATGGGTATTATCTGCGCTCAAAATGATCAGAGAATCTTTTTTAAGGGTATATATTTTTTCGTTTTGTCCTAATTTCCAACCGCCTTGCAAGAGATAAATAAAATCGTGGTCCCTCATTTTTCTTTTGGGATGAATAAAGGGAGTAGTATAAAAATTGATGTTTGCTTCTTTTACCCTATGTAATTTTTCGGTGCTGAACACATTTTTCATATACACTTCTCCTTTTGTCATTTTGCTTTATTTTACATTTAATTTTCCTGTTTGTCAATTTAAAAAAACATCCCTATATGATATACTCAAATAAAATACAGAAAGGAAGAGGGACTGTGCGAATTTTCGGCAAGGGTTTTAATTTCGGGCAAGATGGCCCCGGAAACAGATTTGTTTATCATCTTTCGGGTTGTAATATGCATTGCCTTTGGTGCTCCAATGCGGACGGTATGGACAAAAACGCGGGCAAAGAATACAAAGCCGAGGAAGTTATAAAGGAAATTTTAAGTTGCAGACCTATGTTCTTTTCTGGAGGCGGAGTTACCTTCACGGGCGGCGAAGCTACATTGCAGGCCGATGAACTGATTTCGGTTCTTAAAGCCGTCAGGCAATCGGGTGTTCACACCTGCCTCGAAACCAACGCCACTTCTCCACGGCTTTTGGAAATAGCAGAATATATCGATTATCTCATTATGGATTTCAAGCATTTTGACAGTGAAATTCTAAAAAAGTTTACAGGTATCGGCAACGAAATCATAAAATCCAACTTTGAATCTCTTTGTAAAGAAAACCGTGGGCTACTGGTAAGAATTCCTCTCATAAACGGCGTTAATACAGAACACCCCGAAAAATTCGCCGAATATTTCAGTCATCACGCCCACAATAATATAAATTTCGAATTTCTTTTATACCATGAATACGGCAAGGATAAATGGAAAACGGAATATAAAATTAAGGATGGATTTGTTTCTGAAGAAACTCTTAATAAGTTCAAGGAAACCTTTAAAAAATATAATCTTAAAATTATTGCTACATAGGAGAAAAATTATGAAAAATATTTACAAATCAGGTGAAATTACTGAAAAAGCCAAGGCGCTATACTTGGAAGAAAGAGAAATTAAGCGACTTGACGGATGGTTTATAGCCAAAGAAATCGAGATGAATAATTCTTCTAAATACGAGGGACTCGATGAAGAGGTTAAAAAGGCCCTTCTGCTTTGCGATGTTTTAAGAGAACTCCCTATAAGTTTAAGCGATAATGCCATATTTGTCGGCACGCAGAGGGATGCTTTTGCCAGAACCTACGCTCTGATTAACCCATCTTTTACTGTTAAGGGCTTTTCTGGATATTGCGACCCTATGGCTATCTATGGAGATATTGAACCAAACGAGGAGTTTACCGCCGAGAGAATAAATAAGGTGCGTGAATTCACCGCCGATACTCCCTATGTTAAGGAACTGAATGCCACCTATAAGGATGCGGAGAACTACACTAAAGAGGTTATATTCTTTGTTGAGCAGGTTACAGGTCATGTTATCCCCGATTTCAGA
>JAZNFF010000056.1:0-5108 GCA_045588995.1 Acutalibacteraceae bacterium | reverse complement strand
CCCGCGGTTGCCGATTTTCACGTAACAAGCGCTCTTTATGAAGCCGCAAATAAACTCGGCTACGATAATCATATCGGCGTAGTGCAGGCCAAGGATAGTTTTTACGGTCAACACGCCCCCGAAAGTATGCCCGCTTCAGCAGAACTTCTCGCTAAATGGGATGCTTGGAAAAAGGGCGGATGCCTCGCTTCCGAAATGGAAGGCGCAACACTCTTTATTGTTTCTGCCGCAAGAAAACTCCGTTCAGGCGCCGTTTTCCATTGCGTTTGGAATCAAGAGGTTGCAAAATCAGGTATGCCAAAAGAACGCACCGAAGATACCTCTGCCGCAATAAAGACCGCAATAGAGGCGCTTCGTATAATGATAAAAAAGGATAAAAAGGATTAAAATTTATGTTTGAAGCGGTTCTTGACTGTATAAAAGAATACGATACCATAATTATTCATAGACATAGCCGCCCTGACGGTGACGCTATGGGTAGTCAGATTGGTATGAAGAATATTGTTTTGGAGAACTTCCCAGAAAAAACGGTCTATACCGTGGGTGATTCTACGAAATTTTTCGGTTTTCTCCCTGATTCCACTATGGACCAAATTCCCGATAGTGTTTTCCATAGCGCTTTATGCCTGCTACTCGATTTTGCCGCGCCCCCTCTTGCATCGGATGAAAGGTATAAATTAGCCGCAAAAACGGCCCGAATTGATCACCATATATACTGTGAAACCTTTACCGATGTAGAGGTTGTAGATAGCAGTTTTGAAAGTTGTTGCGGTATGGTTACTGCATTTGCCGTTGAGAGCGGTCTTAAAATTAATGAAACTGCGGGTCTGGCTTTGTATACCGGTATGCTCACCGATTCAGGCAGATTCCGTTATGATAGCGTAAGTCCTCGTACCTTCCGCCTTGCCGCAGAACTTGTTGGAACGGGCTTTGATACCAATGAGCTTTACAGAAACCTTTATTCCGATGAGTTTGATAGTAAACTTTTAAAGGCGAAATTCACCCTTAAAGTCAAGTTTACCGAGAATAAGGTTGCATATATCTATACAACCCGCGAAGAAGTTAAGGAGCTTGGCGCCGATGAATTTTCCATATCGCGCGGTATGGTTGGCACTATGGCGGACGTTAAGGGCGTTGATATCTGGGTTAACTTTACCGAAAGCGAAGAAGGGGTTCTCTGCGAACTGCGCTCAAGCCGCTTTAATATTAATCCTATTGCTGTTAAATATGGCGGCGGAGGACACGCCAAGGCAAGCGGCGCTACTGTGCCCGACCGCGAAACTGCAATGGCAATGCTAAGCGATTTAGATAAGATGATGCAAGGAGCAAACTGATGAACGAAGCAGTTAAAAAGCAAATACTTGATAAAATAAAGGAATATGATAAAATTACGATTTTCCGCCATATCCGTAATGATGGTGACTGTGTTGGGGCTACAAAGGGTTTTAAGCGTATTTTGGAACTTACTTTCCCCGAAAAAGAGATTTACCTTATTGATTTCGATAATGCGGAATATCTTGAATTTTTGGGTCCTGAAGACGATGAAGTTGACGATAGCGTTTATATGGAATCTCTTGGTATCGTTATTGATACCGCTTCCGAAGCCCGTATTTCCAATAAAAAGTATAAACTTTGTAAAGAACTTATAAAAATCGACCATCATATACCTCTCGAAAACTATGGTGATATATGGTGGGTTGAAGAGGATAGAAGTTCTGCTTGCGAAATGATAGTTGATTTCTATAAAAGTTTCAAAGATGAACTGAAAATTGACCGCGAAGCCGCTACTTATATCTATACGGGTATGGTTACCGATTCGGGCAGATTTAAATATGAGGGCGTAACGGGAGAAACTATGCGTAACGCGGGTATTCTCTTAGATGAAGGCGTTGATACCGAAACCCTTTATGCCCATTTATATCTTGAATCCTTTGGATATCTTAAATTTAAGGCCGAAATTTATCGCCGTATGCAGATTACCGAAAACGGCGTTGCTTATATCTATGTGGATAAAAAAATGCAAGAGGAGTTTAATTTAACTCTTGAACAGGCAAGCGCTTGTGTCAGTACCCTCGATTCCATAAGGGGCGCTATCGCTTGGATGGTATTTATTGAAAACGGCGATGATGAGGGCACTATCCGTGTTCGCCTTCGTTCCCGTTTTGTGCATATTAACCCCATCGCCGAAATGTACCGCGGTGGCGGTCATGCCTGCGCCAGCGGCGCTACCGTTTATAGTTGGGAAGAGGCCGAAGCGCTTCTGAAAGATGCAGATAAGCATATTAAAGAATATAAAGAAACTCACGAGGGTTGGCTATGAGAATACTTATAACAAATGATGATAGCGTAAGCGCTAAGGGTTTAGTGCCCCTCGTCAACTTCTGCAAAACCTTAGGCGAAGTTACGGTTGTCGTTCCTAAAATAGAGCAGAGCGGAAAAAGTCACGGCATAGAAATTCATAATCCCTTTAGTATGGAAAGGCAAGAAATCGCCGAGGGAGTTAATGCCTATGTTGTTGATTCAACCCCTGCAGATTGTGTCCGTATGGCAATGTTAGGTCTCAATATGAAATTCGATTTGGTAATTTCAGGAATTAATAAGGGTTTTAATATGGGCGGAGATATAATGTATTCGGGTACCGTTTCTGCGGTGCGCGAGGCCGTTCATCAAGGTGTTCCCGCCATCTCTTTCTCAACAAGCCCCGAGTATTATGATTTTGCCGTAAACCATCTCGATGAAATTTGGGATTATATTAAGAAAAATAATCTTTTAGATATTCATATCGCCTATAATATAAATATTCCGCCCGAAAACAAAGGAATTAGAATCACCCGCCAAGGCGGACCTTTCTATTCCGATTCCTTCAAAAATACCGAAGGCGTTATGTATTTAGCCCAAGGGCGATGCATTTATGAAAGGTCTGATGACCCCACCCTCGATACCAATTCGGTTATGGATGGATATATATCCATTATGCCTTTATCGGTTGATATGACCGATATGGAAACCTTTAATAAATTAACAAATAAATAGTTAAAAAGCGGAACGGTTTATGCCGTTCCGCTTTTAAGTTATAAGTTATGAATTCGGCAAAGCCGAATGTTATGATATTCACTTCGTGAATAGTTAATGTGTCGGCTCTGCCGACGATATAAATAGTGCCTTTGGCACACCGAAACTTTGCCGTAAGGCAAATCATAACGCGGCAAAGCCGCTCATAACTCATAACTATAAACTTAAAAAAACACCCAAGTGTTTCCACTTGGGTGTCAGGATTTAAATGTTAATGATTACGCAAATCTTTTCTTTGCAACAAGTACCATAGCTGCTGCAGAGATAGCCATCATAACGATATAGAGAGCGATGGAATCACCGGTCTCGGGGCTCTTTTCAGGAGCAGTAGTAGTTGCGCTACCGGTGTTAGTGCCGGTTGCAGAACCAGTGCCTGTACCTGTACCGGTGCCTGCGCCTGTGTTACCACCGGCGGGAGCTGCCTTAAACCAACCGTTCTTCATCTGAGCAGTACCATTGTACTGACCGATAATACCATAAACGGTAACGGTATCGCCAACTTGGGGCTGCTCGGTAAGAGCATCGTAACGAACTGAGCCATCTTCGTTGTATGTACCGTAAACATAAAGCTCATTGCCTTCGCTATCTTCAATGGTCATATTGCCATAAACATCGTTTGCGATGGATTTAATTGTACCGGTTACATAGTATTTACCGGTGGTGTAAGCATTGGGGTCCTTAGAAGCGCCGAGCTCAGCTGCTGCTTTAACGGTAAGAACAGTATCAGCTGCGGGGTCATTGTTTACAGGAGGAGTGCCGGGAGTGTGAGCAACAATCCAAGCATTCTTCATCTGAACAGTGGTGCTATATTTACCGATAATGCCGTAAAGCTTAACGGTATCGCCAGCAACGGGCTTAGTAGCCATAGCATCATAACGGTTTGTACCGTCGGCATCATAAGAACCATAAATGGTAAGAGAATTATTGTTGGCATCCTTAATTGTCATATTGCCATATTCTTCGTTAGAAACGCTGGAAATAACGCCTTCAACATAGTATTTGCCTGAGGTGTAGGTATTGTGTTCCTTAGTGCCGCCTACTTCAAGTGCCTGAGGAATGGTCAAGGTGCTGTCAGCAGCGGGGTCATTGTTTACAGGAGGAGTGCCGGGAGTGTGAGCAACAATCCAAGCATTTTTCATCTGAACAGTGGTGCTATATTTACCGATAATACCGTAAAGCTTAACGGTATCGCCAGCAACGGGCTTAGTAGTCATAGCATCATAACGGTTTGTACCGTCGGCATCATAAGAACCATAAATGGTAAGAGAATTGTTGTTGGCATCCTTAATTGTCATATTACCAAAGGTTTCATTAGAAACGCTGGAAATTACGCCTTCAACATAGTATTTGCCTGAGGTGTAGTTATTGTGGTCTTTAGTCTCACCAAGAGCAAGAGCTTCAGGGATAGTTAAAGTGCTATCAGCAGCGGGATCGCTACTTGCGGGGGGAGGTGTTGTGCCGCCTGCGCCAGAACCTCCATTGCCGCCTGCGCCTTCGCCGCCTGCGGTTTCATAGTAAACTGTAAGATTGTTAATGCGTGTCTGTGCGTCAGAAAGGGTGAAGGTAAAGCTTGTAGCAGGAGCGGTAGGAGTAAATGTTACCTTAGTACCAGAAGCAACTGCAGTACCTTGAGATGTTCCAATAGAAGTTTTTAAAGAGGTTGCATAGGTAGTACTATTAGCGGTAAACTCAATTTTGGTAATAGCAGAGGAGTATTCGATTACAACATTGGTGTTTTTGTACAAACGAAGGGGGTTATAATACTGTGCGTTAATATCAGAACCGGTGCCTTTATTGTTTGTAACTGTAATACCATTTTCTACCCAAACTTGTTTAGCAGTAGAAACTTCAGTGCGCTTGTTAGTATTATCAAAAGTGATAGTAGCGCTGCTTTCTGCTGCGGATGTTGAAAGAATCATACCTGAAACTATCAAGCAAACGCAAACGAGAAGGGAAACGATTTTTGTGATTTGCGATTTCATTTTCATTATCTCCTTTATTTTTATTTTTTTCGGAAACGGGATAGTACGGTCCCA
>JAZNFF010000055.1:0-10496 GCA_045588995.1 Acutalibacteraceae bacterium | reverse complement strand
AAGGGAATTACCCAAGAAGAACTTGCCGAATTGCTTTTTGTAACGCGCTCTGCTGTTTCCAAATGGGAATCAGGAAGGGGATATCCTAATATTGATTCATTAAAAGGTATATCAAATTTTTTTGATGTAACCGTGGATGAGTTGTTGTCGGGCGAAGAAATTTTAACTATAGCTCAAAATGATAACTATAAAAAACTTTCGCAAATCAGAGATTTAATTATCGGTATGCTTGATATATGCAATATTTTGCTATTGTTTTTACCGTTCTTTGCCGAGAGAACTAATACGGTAATTAAATCAGTCCCCCTGATAGCATTAACGGATATTTCAATTTATCTTAAAATTATTTATTATGTTTTTGTCACTTTTTCGGTTGCTTTTGGAGTTGCAACTCTTGCTTTGCAAAACTTTGAACAAAGTTTTTGGCATAAAAATAAAAGAAAAATATCTTTGATTATGGGTGCCATAGGCACGATAGTTTTCACGGTAACCCTACAACCCTATGCAGCTACTTTTTTATTTGTCTTCTTAATGATAAAGTTTTTGGTGCTTTCTAAAAAGCAATGATACGATAAGTGTCGTATTTGTGACAATATGTTTCTTGTTTTATTTTAGACCTTCCTATAAAGTGGAATCAAACACGAAAAGGAAGGTCTTTTATTATGAAAAATAAAAAACAATTATACTTTGCAGTAGTGATGCTTATTGCGTTCGCGGTGTGGACAATGCTGGTTAAATTTTTTGATGTCAAATCCATCGGTCCTAAAGAAACAACCGTTGGTTTTGCCGCGATCAACGGTTTTATTCATAAACTAACGGGTGTAAATTTGACATTATATACCATAACCGATTGGTTGGGGTTAGTGCCTATTTTAATTGCGGTTGCATTTGCGGTGGTCGGTATAATTCAGTTGACAAAAAGGAAAAACATTTGCAAAGTAGATTTTGATATACTTACCCTAGGTATACTTTATTTAATCACAATTGCCGTGTATTTCTTTTTTGAAAAAAACATCATAAATTATAGACCGATACTCATAAATGGGTATTTAGAGGCGTCCTATCCTTCATCAACGACAATGCTTACAATGTGTGTCATCCCCACAGCGATTATTCAGTTTAAACAAAGAATTAAAAATAAATTTTTGAAAATAGGAATTTGTTTAATTTTAACGGCATTTACAATTTTTATGGTTTTAGCAAGATTTGTTTCAGGGGTTCATTGGTTTACCGATATTTTTGGCGGAATATTATTAAGTACAGGTCTTGTAAATTTATATAATTACTTTTCCAAATTGACAAAATAGTAAAAACACCCTATGGTCAAGCCATAGGGTGCTTTAATTTAGAAGTTAACTTTCTGTGTATTCATAATATATATCATTTACTTCATTTGCGCAATCTCTGCAAATATCGGTAAACCAAGGATTTTTTTCAATGAATTTATAAAGGGTATAGTAAGCATTTTGCCTTGGTATGCTAAAGTGTGAAAATCCCTTGTTTTTTTCATTTTTCTTTAAATCTTCAAGAGTAAAGTCCTCGTATTCTTGCATATTATCAAAGTATTGGTATAAATATGCTTTTGCAAGATAACGCTGAGCTTCAAGCGCAACGTCTTTATCCTTGGAACCTCCTAATCTTACGATGTATGGTATGCCTTCATCACCTAAATCATATAGCGCTTCAATATCAATAGTTTCCAGTTTCTGAGTTTTATATGCTTCATAGTTAAATTTAGCACATACAGCGTTAACATTTGTTATGCCAAGCGTTAATATTATGCAACAAGCCGTAATTAAAGCGGTTTTTATAATATTGATTCTGATAATGTAAATTCTCAAAATAGCGCCAATAAATACTATGGCTAAAAACAGCATAAAAGCACTCGTTGTAATACGGAGAACGGTCATACCATAGGTGTCTATGTAAAGCACCATCTTAGAAATGGCGGTGGCGATAATAATTAGAGTAAATACGGAAATAAAAGTGGATAGTATTTTTATGCCGTGACATACTTTGCTTTTTACTTTTTTGGAAAGTAACAAAGATAAAAATACCAAGCAAAGATTTATGACCGCAACAGCGCTCATCTCAAAAAAACCTTTGCGAGCATATTGAGCATATGTAATTTCGCCATCGGGGAGAAAACCTTTGAAAGCGCTGAAAAAATATGCGAGTTGCGAGAAAAGATAGAGCAGATAACTTACACTGACTGTAGATAAAAAAGAGATAATATAAACATTTTCAATGCCTTTAAATTTGCTATCTGTTAATTTCTTTGTGCGGTTCCACTTGAGTGAAAAACCATACGCGATAACAAACAATGCAAGGTGTAATCCAAAAATTGTTTTGAAAATAGTAGAAACGGTGTTGCTGAAAATACTATTCATCATACCGTGAAATGCGTAGTCAGAGGAAATAAGAAGGGGTATAACCACAATAAGAACGGGAATTGCGCAAACTAAACCAATAAGAACTTTTCCAAGCGTTCCTTTTTTGCCGTTGGAATTAGTAAAGAGGGATTTTACGGAAATAAAAATATTTTTCACGCTGGTTACGGCAGAGAAAAATATGCCGATTGTTTGCCGATTGCCTTTTGTTTTGCCGTTTACAAAAGAATTAAAACATACAAGCGATATAAGGAAACTTATAATTACGCTGAAAAATCTTACGCTTGAATTAGTAGTAAATACAAAAACAGCGCTATTCAGCAAAGAAAAAACTCCATATATTATGGACGAAAAAATACTTTTATTACCTTTTGAAAAATAAGAAATAAATAGCGCATTCATAAAAACAAGTGATATCGAATATCCAAGGGCGAAACCGCCAAATATGCCAAAAATAGCGGAGAAAACACTGATAATTACTGCGAATATCGAAAATATCGTATCTTTCTTTGATAAATTAAAAATAGGACTTGATTCATTTTGGATAGTATCCTGCTCGGTTATTAAAGTGTTATTATTTTGAAAATCCATAATCACTACTCCTTATCGGTATATTTGATTATATCACCGGGTTGACAGTCAAGGGCTTTGCAAATTGCTTCAAGGGTAGAAAAGCGTATGGCCTTGGCTTTACCGGTTTTAAGAATAGAAAGATTTGCTTGAGTTATTCCAATTTTTTCTGCGAGTTCAAGGGAAGTCATTTTACGCATAGCAAGTAAAACATCTAAATCTATTTCAATCATTTATATATCCTCGCTTAAATAGTAAGTTCGTTTTCTGTTTTAATTTCTACCGCATTTTGCATAACATTTTTTACTACGCGGAGCATAAGTCCTATAAACGCGGCGGCAACGGCAATAAATGAGAATGGTATATAAAATATTCCGCCAATAAGTGTTATAAAAGCAACTGCAAAACAGCACCAGGAAATAAGGCGAAGGTATTTGACGTTTTTATTTGTGAAAATTTCTTGTTTTTTGATATTAAATAATAATTTTATCAGACAGTAAAGCGCAATATATGCAAAAACTGCACTGGGATAAAAACAGCAAACAAATAATGTCATCAGGTGTTTTATGGTAGAAAGTTCAGCGAAGCCACGATAAGCGCTAAACCATAGATTAACGGCCCAAGGGCCAAAAAACAATGCTGCAGTGAGTACTACTGCGATTATAAAGCAAAATACAATGGATAGCATCAAGGATTTATCTTTATTCCACATAAAATTTTACCTCCAAAACCATTTTATACCATCATAATAGCACATTAATTATCGTTTGTCAATAATTATATTATCGAAAAACAATAATTTGTTTCGTGGTGGTAAGAAAAAGCCCGCTATTTAGCGGGCTTTAATTATTACTTTTTCATTTGTTTGAGAAATAGGAAAATTGCTATAACGGTAATTACTGTAGCATACGTGAGTACCCACCATAAATGCGGAAAAATATTTTTATAATTACTCGAAAGAACTGCCCGCTCCATATCTACGGCATGAACAAACGGTAGTAGATAGGCGATCTTTTTAAATGTACCACCCACTAGGTCAAGGTCAAACCAAACGCCCGAAAGCCATGCTGATAGATTTGTAAGCAGAGCTCCGCATACACCACCAACCTGTTTGTCGTTAAACACGCTTCCGCACAGAAGCCCTAAAGCGATATAAAGAATAGAAGTGGGTATTATAAGGATTATCGCATATAGAATATTAACCGTAAAGTTAAGTCCGAGAAGCATTGCGAAAATATAGCAGATGGCGCTTTGCAGAATTGCAATCGGAATCATCGGCAGTGTATAACCAAGAATAAAATTTATAGGTTTAAGGGGCGTAGTATATAAGCGCTGTAATAACGAGCTACTGCGGTCCTTAGAAATAATTGTAGCAGAAAAGAGTGCTATAAACGAAAGGCCGAAAACCGTAATGCCGGGTGTTAATTCTTGTATTTCAAAAAGAGTTATAGGAATATTGGCTTGTATCGCGCTGAGCAACAAAAATATAATTAGCGGAAAACCGATTCCAAAGAATATATTAAGTGGGTCTCGCAGTATTTCTTTAGCGTTTCTGCTTGCAAGTGTAAGTGTTTTCATTTTGTCACTCCTTAACGTATTTAATAAATGCTTCTTCGAATTTATCTGTGCGTGCGGATTTTTTAATTTTATCAACTGTATCATAGATTATAAGTTGACCGTTTTTCATAATTGCTACTCGGTCTGAAAGCGCTTCAGCTTCTTCCATATAATGCGTTGTTAAAATAATTGTAACTTGCCCTTTAAGAGAAAGAATTAAATCCCATAATTCACTGCGCGCAAGCACGTCAAGCCCGAGGGTTGGCTCATCAAGAAATAGTATTTGGGGCTCACAGATTAGCGCCATTGCAATGCTCAATCTGCGTTGCCATCCGCCCGAAAGTTTGCCTGCATTTTTGTTTATTACGGTTTCTAAACTTAATAATTTAATTATCCTAGCAATTTTAAGTTTGCTTTCCTCTTTGGAAAATCCGTGAACGCCACACATTAGTTGTAGATTTTCTTTTGCTGTTAATCCTGTGGCTATTGCGGTTTCTTGCGGGGAAACTGCAATAATTGATTTAACCGCGGTAATATCGTTGTTAATGCTTTTTCCGTGCAGTAAAGCGT
Source organism: Acutalibacteraceae bacterium (assembly GCA_045588995.1). Lineage (GTDB taxonomy): Bacteria > Bacillota > Clostridia > Oscillospirales > Acutalibacteraceae > UBA737. Next base: position 5,409 of record JAZNFF010000055.1, on the reverse strand, counting down.
CACCGTTTGTACAGTTAGTAAGGCAGGATAACATTTTAATTGTAGTGGTTTTTCCGGCGCCGTTCATACCTAGTAAGGAAATCAGTTCTCCGTCTCTGACTTTAAGGTTAAGATTATCAACCGCAATTATATCTTTATATTTTTTGGTTAGGTTCACAGTTTCGATAGCATACATATAATCACACCCTTCAAAATGGATTATATCACCAAATTTTTTAAAAATCTCTTTTTTTCTTTTATTCGGCAACTTTTAAAATGTAAGCGGTTTATGTATATAAAAAAGACATTAACCGTTAGCGGTTAATGCCTTTTAAAATGAATTTTGAAACTAATCCATTATTCAGAAATTGGCTTCATCGTGGGGACCTCTGCCCCCGAAGTTACAAAACAATACTTAAGTGTACAAAACTCCAATGGTTTCAATTCCTATCGAGAGCCTATTTTTACGGCACAGAATATAACCCTTCGTATCTGTGCGGCATTTTGGCGTAGTAACTGGCGTACCATTGGCGTAGTAGATTAAATCTGCTTGTCCTTAAAGAATTCACCCTAGCTTGTAAACTCTTTCTTTTTCAGCTCATTGGTCACGTCGCAATAAATATCCATCGTTGTACTGATGTCGGCGTGGCCTAAAACATCCTGAATTACCTTTATATTGATACCCGACTCACACAAGCGAGTAGCAAAGGTGTGTCTCAAGCTGTGGCAACTAAAGGGCGGCAACAGAACGGGATCCTTTTCTCCTTTGAGCAACACTTCATCATTACAGTCACGGATAATTCTGCGAATGGCTTTGTTGAGTGTTCCTTGATGCTGAACATCACCGTAACGGTTCACAAAGATAAAATCCGTATAGCAATCCACAATCGCCTTGCATTTAACCCCTGCATCCTCTTGATTTTGCTTTTCAAGCAGGAAGGCTTCTTTAACATCATCCATCATTGGAACGGTTCGTTCGCCGGCTTTGGTCTTGGGTGTGTTCACGCTAAAGGAACAACCGTTACCGTCACCGTGATTGTAGTATACCAAGGTGTGATTGACGTGGATAAGTCCTTCTTCCAAATCAATATCGCACCACCGTAATCCTACCAATTCACCGACACGCAACCCCGTGCCAAGCATAATGGCGAATACCGGATACCAATGTCGATATACCGGATGATTTTTAAGGAAGTTAATGAATAACTGTTGTTCGGGGATAGTAAGTGCCTTGCGCTTTTCTACTTGAAAATTGTGAGACTGTTTCAGTTCTTTCAGCATATTATCGGTGGGGTTAAGGCGTATGTAACCATCATCCACAGCCAAGTTGAACACTTGATGCAGAACCGTATGCACATTGTCAATGGTTGCTATGGTCAAAATTCTTTCGTCTGCAAGGCGGTTATAAAACCTCTTTACATCCGATTTTCTCACGTTAGCAATCCGAAGTTTTCCGAATGTGGGGCGTACAAACATATCGTACATATACTTGTAGTTCTGAAAGGTGTTATGCTTCAAACCCCGTTTCAGATCACACCATAGGTCAAATACATCATTGACCGTTATCAAGCGAATCTCTGTTTTAATGCCGTCCCTTTTATCGAGGATAATTTGCTCTTCTTTTTCGCGAAGCTCCTCAAGGGTACTTGCATATATCGAGTGGCGCTTACCATCGGGAGTGCTCCAACGGTAATCATAAATTCCGTCTGCTCTTTGGGATTCACCCTTGCGGAGTGTAACCCGATCTTTATCTAATCTTCTACCTTTACCTTTCTTTACAGTCATATTTATCTAACTCCTTTCAATACCTGTCAGCATTGAAAAGCACTATGATAGTATTTATATTATAACACAAATCAGTTATCTTTACAAGTACTCTTTCGGAGCTGACAGGCCTGTAAAGAAAGTAATTAAATCGAATAATTCTTTTCTATATATTCATCCAATTTCCTACGCTTGATCAGACGCTTTGTGCCGTTGAACAGCACGAAAGTACAATCAACCTTATCGGACAGTTTTCTGAGTTTGTTTATACCAATGCCCGAATAGGCTGCGGCTTCTGTCAGCGTTAAAGTGGTTTTCTCCCAAATTGGAACCTCTTTCATTGGCGATACCTCCTATATTATTTGCCTCCATTTCCGCCGGAGGCTGGCCTTGAAACATATAACATATAAATTCTCCTTACATGCGGTGACGGATGCCACCGCCGTTTACTTACCATTTTTCCTAATTGTCCCTATATATCAATCCCGCATATTTTCGTCAGCAGGATATTGTCGTCAATTTAAATTCTTCCTTCATCATTTTAATTAATAGCTTACTTTTTCTTCGGCTTATCAGCCAAGTAAATTCTCGTTACCTCGGTTCTGTGATGACCTAAGTTCTCGCTTACAATCTTTCGCGCTCTGCGCGGCCTTTCTTTTAACGCTTCGGCGTAGGTTCTTTGTGCATAGGTGTGTCTAAGTCCGTGCCAAGATATTGTCTCAGTTCTTTTCTTTTTACCGTCTTCGTATAAATCTTCGCGATTTTCTGCTATAAAACTTTTTCGATGATAGCTCATCCAATTCTGTAACGAGCGCTTTTCACGCTTAACTCCGTCTTTTTCGCTTGCTGAGATTAAGTAATCCCTTGGGTATCGACCCGAGCATCGTGCATAATCCAAATATTTAGTAATAATACTGCGTTGCTTTGCACTCAAATCAATTGATCTCGTCTGACCGCCTTTGCCTTTTATAACAAGCTGTCCGGTCTTTAACGCCGACATTAGGTATTCAACTCTTAGCGTGCAGATCTCTTCAAGCCGTAGACCAAATTCACTAGCAAAGTCTATAGCGATAACTACGTCTTGTCTGCCTTGTTGGGTAGCTAACTGTCGCATACGGGCAATCTCTTCATCAACTAGCGAATGGTCTTTAACACCCGTTGCTCGTTTTGGTAGCGCCAACTTGCTATTAGGGGATAGCCTGTTCTTACTACCGGATTTTCTGTGGAAATACCGTATGCCTGACAAATCGGATTGAATAGTCGCAGCAGAGTTGTTCTCTTTCAGGTGTTCCACATAGGCTTTGAAGTGCCGATCTTCCACGTTCTTAAAGTTTTGCAGACGAAAATTATCGGCCAAAAACTTACAGAACCTTTTTGTTGCTTCATAGTACCGAGCCCTTGTTTTAAAGCTAAGCTCATTGCTGTGCCTATAGATAGACTCGACTTGAGCAAGTAAGTTCTTATACAAGCCTGGGTTTAACACTGTAATATTATTAGAATCTGACATAGCAAACCTTCTCCTTTCTTCAAAAATATATTTCAACGCAAGGATAGGGACCAAGCCTTGCGTAAAAAGCTGTGAACTAAAATAATGACAATAACGGCTTTTTATTATTAAGCACTACATTTTTTAATGTAACAACTACACAAGTTGACAAACCTATGATACAATATACTCAACGAAGCGTTGAGTATAACTCGTTTTTAAGTCGCTTTAATTCATCCTAATTGTATGTAATAATGTAAATACGGTACCGATTTATCAATATAGGAGGTCATACTCATGAAAGAAACAATGGGCCAAATCATCAGAAGGTTACGTAAAGAACGCAACTTAACGCAAGACGAACTTGCCGAACAATTAGGTGTCACTTTTCAAGCAATTTCAAAATGGGAAAATGATACAGGAATGCCGGATATATCTCAGATTATTCCACTTGCAACGGTTTTTAATGTTAGTACTGATGTGTTATTTGGTATTTGTGGTAGAAATGATGTCGAGGAAGTAAACAAGATTATCGAACAAGCCGAATCGAAAATCACACATCCTGTTACTAGGGAATGTATCAAACAACAGTATGATGAATTACAAAAAGGTTTGGAAAAATACCCAAGCAATACAGTATTATTATCTCAATCACTTGAAGCAGGAATATCATTAGCATATCCTGAAAACGATGTTTTTGATGCAGACAACGGAGAGGCCATATATAAAGAATGCGTGAGACAGGCAAATATAGTTATCAAATACGGCAAAAACACCACTGATATACTTCGTGCACATATGATTATGGTTTTGCTCCACTCAGCTTACGGTAATTTTGAAGCAGCAGAGATTCACGCAAATGAATTTCCGTGGCGAGCTGATATGACCATTCATGATATGAAGGCATATATTGCACACTTCAAGAAAGATTATCGTAACGAAAACAAATGTTATCAAAATGACTTAATGTATCATTTTGAGGCAATGCTTGATGATCTTGTGGCGATTGCTATTAGCTATCATAATCTTAAATGTTATCAAAATACAGAATATGCATTAATGCAAGCACTTTCTATTATCGATCTCATTTGCAAAGATGAAGAAATCGTCCCATGCTTCCATTGTCGAGAACGCGGTGATATTTACTTTTTATTGGCTATGCTTTATTTAGACATGGATAGTACCGAAGATGCATTATCTATGATAGAAAAAATGGCTGAATACGACTCAAAGGTTTTACCCCAATTTATACCTGGCAAAAAATTGAACAATCCTTTATTGCGTGATGTCGAGCGCAATTTTTATTGGACATCAGGCAAACACAAAGAAAAGCTTCTTCTTAAACTTAACAACCCTTCGTTTAAACTTTTGAGGGAAGACGAAAGATTTGCCAATATTATGAAAAGTGTTGAGTGCTTATAGTTTCAACTAACGTAACGTTACACAGAATTCTCTTTACCAAAATAATTCTGTGTACGAAAATTTTGCCCCCTCATTTGCAAACGATAGTCATATAGCATATCAAACCGAGGAGCATCAAAAATCGCTTTCAGAGATTGTGCTGACCTGATATCGAAATGTAAGTAATCTCGAACGGACGGTCAGCACAATCCTTTTTTACGGGAAATGAAAGTGATTTCGAAATATTCTCTCGAAACTATAATCATAGAACATATCGAAATTATAATCATCAAGCATATCGAAAAGTAAATCATCAATCATACAAGAGCCATATACAAATTAAAGTCATTGTAAAATGTAATCTAATATTAATCTATAATTACTCTATATGGCTCTTAAAATGAAAGCACGCAGGGCATAATACACCCACTGTCAAAGGTGTGTACGAACTTCCATTTCTTACTGATTCTTCTTTGACGCGGGGTATTATGCCCTGCTAATCTCGGCTCTCCGACTGCGTCTCCGAGCCGTTTCTATCTGACTTCGTCCAATAGAAACGGCTCGGCTCCCAAAAAGAGAGTCATAAATCATTTCTAAAGGACAATCATCTATCATCATAGAAATGATAGTCATAGCACCTGCTTCTTGAAGTTCTTCGTTACTTTCTTCGGCTTCCTGCAGCTTGTCAAACACTCACGCGAATGACAACTTGCAGAGAGCCGAAAAGCTTTAATCTTGTCCAAGTTTTGATTAGGCGCAGGTGCAACTTGCTCTCGAAA
>JAZNFF010000054.1:0-8032 GCA_045588995.1 Acutalibacteraceae bacterium | reverse complement strand
ACGGGACCGGAAACACGACCGCTACGCTTAAAGAACTTCATATCGGTAGAAAAGAACTGATGGTGCATCTTACCTTTATTTGCTTCTGCCCATTCTATAATTTCTTCCATAGATTTTCCTGCATCGCGCATATCGGCGAGAATATCAACAAAAAGTCCGTATCCCGAAGAGCCGCACAAGGTATCAATAACCTCGATTTTTCTATCGGGGTATTTTTCGCTTAAAGCGGCCGCCGCCTCTTTGGCATTGTTTACAGAAGGAGTGAGTCCCGAGCCAAAAGCAATATGGCATATATCCCCTTCGGTTTCATTTAAAAGGTTTTCAAAAAACTCTGTATACCTAAAAACATTTATCTGGGATGTGGAAGGCATTTTGCCCTCGTCTAACATTTTATAAAAATTAGGAATAGAATTTGTATCCTTACCCATATCGTCTATATATTCAACGCCGTCAACTACATAAGTATAGAAAAGTATAGGAAGGTTTCTATCGGCAACTCTCTTATAGGGAAGGTCAACCGTTGATTCGCAAGACAGAATAAATTCGCTCATAATATTACCTCTTTTGCTAAAAGTTTTGACACACTAATTATATTATATGCAAGATAAAATTTCACCCTACTCAATAAATCTATACTTCTATTAAAAAAGAAATTCGCAGTAGAGTATTTTTTGCAACTCTACTGCGAATAGAAATGGCTTAAATAAAAGGTTTATTCATTGTCGGTAAAAACCTTGATTTTTCCATTATTAACGTTAAAAGTTATATCGCCCAATAGGTCGGTGCGATAAACCTTCAAATCTTTCTCTTCATATCTCGCCAACACGTTATCATTTGGATGAGAGTATTGGTTACCAAGACCTACCGAAATAACACAGTGGTCAGGTTGAGCGGCTTCAAGAAACTTCTTAGTTGAAGAAGTAGCGCTACCGTGATGGGCCACCTTTAAAACATCGCATTTGATATTAACTGAATTTTCTATAATACGATACTCCGCTTCCTTTTCGGCATCACCCGTAAACAAGAAATTAGTTCCATTGGATTCTACCATAGCAAAAACCGAACGGTTATTCTCGTTATCCAAATCGGGATAATATCCAAGTATGGTAACGGTAAATTCGCCAACATTAAAGTTAACGCCTTCAATTACAGTATACACCCCGCCGCCGTTGGCGTCTATATTTGCCCATACACGACGGACTACCGATGTATCCTCATCGGTTTTATGAAAATCGGGAATTAAAAGATTCTTAATGGGAAAAGCGGAGTAAATATATTCAAGACCGCCAATGTGGTCTTCGTGAAAATGAGAAAGCAGGGCCACATCAATATCCTCAACATTGGAACCCGAAAGTTTTGAGGCGAGGGCTGTTGCGGCCGTTGATGGACCCATATCAATAAGAGCGGTTTTACCGTTACTGCTAATAAGTGCAGAATCCCCCTGCCCTACATCCAAAAATTTAATATAATCATCAGAAAGCGGATAAGAAGCATCATCACGAAAAATATTGAATGAATTTTCTTCCCCGACAAATAAAAGAATAAGTACCGCAAGCGTAACACTTGCCAGAGCGCAAACTATGAAAGTTTTCTTAATTCTTTTATAGGAAAATTTCATTAATCGCTCTCTCCTGCTTCACGTTCCATTAATTGTTCTTTGGTTATAAGCACTTTACGAGGTTTTGAGCCCTCATATGGACCTACTATTCCGCGGGATTCCATTTCATCGATTATTCTTGCCGCTCTCGCATATCCGAGCTTTAATTTTCTTTGCAAAAGCGAAGTTGATGCCATACCGTTTTCCACAACCACCTTAATGGCTTCATCGAGAACGGGATCGGTATCGGGAGCATCTTCATCGAGACCTGTTTGCTTTTGTTTTTCAATAGCGGCCTGACGCTCAATTTCAAGCATAATATTATCATCATACTCAGCCGATGAGCTACTCTTGACGAAGGCGGCGACCTTTTCTACCTCTTCATCACTTACAAAACAGCCCTGAACTCTCTTAGGTTTAGTTGAGCCAATGGGACTAAAGAGCATATCGCCACGGCCTAAAAGTTTTTCTGCGCCCGAACCGTCAAGGATGGTGCGGCTATCTATCTGCGAAGAAACCGCAAAAGCGATACGAGAAGGTATATTTGCTTTAATTACACCTGTAACAACATCGACGGAAGGTCTCTGTGTTGCAATAAGAAGATGCATACCTGCCGCACGAGCTTTGGCGGCAATTCTATTAATAGAATCTTCTACCTCGCGGGGCGCAGTCATCATAAGATCTGCAAGCTCATCGATAATAATAACCACATGAGGCATCTTTTTAACCTCGGGCTCATCAACAAGGGTTTCGACCATTCTATTATATCCATCTATATCACGGACATTTCTATCCGCAAACATTTTATAACGCTGCTCCATTTCCCCTACTGCCCAACCGAGAGCGCCTGCGGCTTTTCTCGGATCGGTAACAACAGGGATTAAAAGATGAGGAATTCCGTTATAAACGCCAAGTTCTACTACCTTGGGGTCAATCATAAGGAGTTTAACTTCCTCTGGTGAGGCCTTATACAGTATGCTCATAATAATAGAGTTTATGCATACCGATTTACCTGAGCCCGTAGCACCCGCAATGAGCCCGTGAGGCATTTTGGCGATATCGGCCACAACAACATTACCGCCGATATCTCTACCCATAGCAACCGTAAGTTTGCTTTTTGATGCTATAAATGCAGTAGATTCGATTATTTCCCTAACACCTACAACGGCACTGGCCTTATTCGGTACTTCAATACCAACTGCGGCCTTATTGGGAATAGGCGCTTCAATACGAACGCCTGCCGCCGCAAGATTTAATGCGATATCATCAGCAAGATTAGTAATTTTACTAATTTTAACACCTGCGCAGGGTTGCAATTCATAACGGGTTACTGTAGGTCCGCGACTTATATCGACAACCCTTGTTTCAACGCCGAAACTCTTAAGAACTTCAACTAGGCGTTCACCTGTACTCTCAAGTTCGGCATTAAGGGTTTTCTCGTTTATAGAATTAGATTGCTTGAGAAGGGTTGTAGGCGGGAATTTATATGTATTGATAACCTTATTTTCGATTTCTTCGGTAACCTTTGCAGTTTCTGCCTCAAAATCAACCTTGATTTTCTCAGGTGTTTCCTTACTTTCCTCTGCTTCTCTTGCAGTTTCATCAAGGGCCTCATCTAAAACGCTGTCGTTATCAATTTGCGACTTATCTTCGGGGACATCGCCATCATAATAAGAATCCACAAGTTTCTTGGACTTTTCATCGAGGGAGGTCTTCTTTTTGGAACGTTTTTCGGGAATATCATCAACGGGAATATCCACATTAAATCCCTTAATAACCTTAAGTTCGCTATCTTTCTTCTTTTCTTCCTTTTCGGCTCTGGCTTGATATGCATTTTCTGCTTGTTCGGAAACGGCCTTAACAGGTTTTACCATTGCCTTAAAGAAGGAAATAAGGGTTGTTCCCGTTAATATCATCAAAAGAACGAAAATGAGAAGGAACACGGTAATAGCGGCTCCCGTCTTACCAAACGCTTCATATACGGGCTGACCGAAAAGCGCGCCTAAAAATCCACCGTTTTTCTTAGTTATACCTATTTCATACGCTGAAACCAAGTGCTGCCAGAAGGTACCGTCTGGATGTTTGCCCAAAATATCAATAGCACCGCCTATGAGCATAACAAGAATTATGGACTCCGACACCTTCGCGCCAACGCTTGACGTGGTTTTATCAAGCGCTAAAAGCACAGCGATCAATCCCAAAACAAAGGGATAAAAATATGCTGTTACGCCGAAAACGCCGAACATAAAATTATGTATAGCAAACCATATATTTTCACCCGGTATAAACACTAAAAACATTAAAAACATTGCGATAGCAAACAACACGACCGCATATATCTGCCTTCTGCCGTTTTCCTCTTTTTTAGTCATTGGAGCGGATTTTCTTTTTCTTTTAGCCGCCATATTCATCCTCCGTTATTGTGACATCATCAGTCAATTTATGTAGCGCCGCATTTGCGGCTTATTTATTATTTTCTTTGCTCTTATCTATCATATCGTATAGGCACTGCAGCACCTCAGACAAGGAACCAAGGCCATCTATAAGACCTTCTTTAACCGCCTGCTCTCCATTTAAAACCGAGCCGACATCGGTTACGAGTTCACCTGTATTCATCATAAGATGAATAAATCTTTCGCTCGTGATTCCCGAATTTTTAACGACAAAATCGGTTATTCTATCTTGCATACGGGAAAAGTGATTCATCATCTGAGGAACACCGATAACAAGCCCGTTCATCCTTACAGGGTGAATGGTCATAGTAGCAGAAGGCGCTATAAAAGAGTGTTTGGCCGAAACCGCCAAAGGTACTCCGATGGAATGGCCGCCACCTAAGACATAGGTAACGGTAGGTTTTTTCATACCAGAAATCAATTCCGCCACTGCAAGTCCCGCTTCAACATCTCCGCCGACAGTATTTAAAATAATTAAAAGCCCATCGATATCATCATTTTCTTCAATGGAAATAAGTTCGGGGATTACGTGCTCATACTTGGTGGTTTTATTTTGTTCTGGAAGGACACTATGACCTTCTATCTCGCCTATTATGGTAAGGCAAAATATCTTATGCTTACCGCCCGATGCAGTAACGGTACCTAACTCTTTTATTTCTTCTATTGCTTTATTTTCTTTATCTTTACTCATATAATTACCTCCAAATTATATTATTTGAAGGAATTATACAAATACACATTTTATTATACTATTTTTCTATCCTTTTTGCAAGTTATATAATAAAAAAACTGCACCGCTATTGCGGTGCAGCCCTAAAAACTACTATTAGTTGCAAATAGTAATTTCAGTATCCTTATCAAAGAGGTGAATCTTAGCGGGTTCAAGAGCGATAGTAATCTTATCGCCGGGTTTAGCAGTAGATGTAGGAGCAACACGAGCATTAATCTTCTGGCCTTCAGAATCCATATAAAGATAGGTTTCTGCACCCATAAGCTCGGTAACTTCAACATTAGCTTCAACGATACCATCGGGGTTAGCAGCAATGAGGTCTTCCTCATTGTGAACATCCTCAGGACGAATACCCATTATAACTTCCTTATTAACATAAGCTTCAAGGCAATTATCAACGTTCTTTGAAGCAGGAAGTTTAATCTTAAACTTAACGCCTGCGCGAGTCTTGGTATCTTCAGAGCCATACTCTACATAGAAATCGTTATCAACCTTAAGAAGTTTGCACTCGATGAAGTTCATCTGAGGAGAACCGATAAATCCTGCAACGAAAAGGTTGCAAGGATAGAGATAAAGATTCTGAGGAGTATCAACCTGCTGGATAAGACCGCTCTTCATAACAACGATACGGGTACCCATTGTCATAGCTTCGGTCTGGTCGTGGGTAACGTAGATAAAGGTTGTACCTAAACGCTGATGGAGTTTAGAAATCTCGGTACGCATCTGCGCACGAAGCTTAGCATCCAAGTTAGAAAGGGGTTCGTCAAGAAGGAATACCTTGGGCTCACGAACGATAGCACGGCCGAGCGCAACACGCTGACGCTGACCACCGGACAATGCCTTGGGCTTACGCTCAAGAAGATGCTCAATATCAAGAATTCTTGCAGCTTCTTCAACACGGCGCTTAATCTCATCCTTAGATGTTTTTCTAAGTTTAAGACCGAATGCCATATTATCATAAACTGTCATATGAGGATAAAGTGCATAGTTCTGGAAAACCATTGCAATGTCACGATCCTTAGGTGCAACATCGTTAACCAAACGGTCACCGATATAAATTTCACCATCGGAAATCTCTTCAAGACCTGCAACCATACGGAGAGTTGTAGATTTACCGCAACCAGAAGGACCTACAAGAATGATAAACTCCTGATCCTTAATTTCAAGATTAAAATCAGATACTGCGGTTACGCCGCCGGGATATCTTTTATAAACGTTGCGCAATGATAAACTTGCCATTTTATGAACCTCCTAAATTAACGCCTATAATGTCCTATATATTATAACAGAATAATCAATTAAATGCTATGATTATTTCCTCCAATATTTCTATTGGGCTTTTGGTTAAAATGTATAACAAACTTTTAACAAACTTTTAACAATACGGAAAATGCTTCCTTTGCGGTAAGTTCAATGCATTTACCCTCTTCTAAATCTTTAGGCAATCGCATATTACCCATTGACTCGCGATGCAGTTCTACAACGCCAAGTCCTACTACTCCGAACATTCTTTTAATCTGATGATATTTTCCTTCGGTTATGGTTATTCGGGCCATATCTTCTTGTAAAATTTCGAGTTTTGCGGGTTTGCATTCGTATCCGTCAGCCAAAACAATTCCGTTTTGGAATAACTCTATCATATTTTCGGTCACATTGCCATCAAGGGTTACTATATAACTTTTAGGAATCTCTTTTTTAGGCGAGATGCAATTATGGGCAAATTCTCCGTTATCCGTAATAATCAAAAAACCGGTGGTATCTTTATCGAGGCGCCCTACGGGAAAAAGTCCAGTTCTTTTTAAATTTTCGGGCACCAAATCCACTACGGTTTTTCGCTTTTTATCGTTAGAAGCAGATAAAATCCCTTTGGGCTTGTTCATCAATATATAAACAAACTTTTTGTATTTTATCTCTTGTCCATCAAAACAAACTATATCATTTTCTATATCAACCGAAGCCGACGGGTCCTTTAAGATTTTTCCGTTTACAGTTGCCTGTCCCCTTTTAAGACCCGATTTTACAACGCTTCTCGATATATTAAGTTGATTTGAAATGAATTTATCAAGCCGTTCTCTACTCATTTTAATATAGCGGCGCAACCTTTACGCCTATTACCCTTCCGTTATATATAACTAAATCGATTTGTTCATTGCCATCTTTGGTATTATAGCAATAAAGATAAGAATCGCAACCGATATAACCTTTTATGCCATATCGTTCTGCCGTTTTCGCCGTAATTTCGATTTCTTTATTAACGGCAGATTCCTCATCTATCTCATACCCTAAAGCATCCAAAAAATACACACGCTTGGCATGGGTGTTTCCGTTTTTATAAATATTTTTTGCGGCCGCAAATCTGCCCCATATAAATATACAAAGGCAAAATGATGCTGTAAGAGCTGCCAAAACCTTTTTGCTTAAAGAAAAATACAATTTCACAAATACCGCCTCAAATAATTTTATGAGGCAGTAAAGTTTTTTATGCTTTATCTATAAGACACACGGCGTGAGCGGCAATTCCAAGACCTTCGCCCGTAAATCCGAGGCCCTCTTCAGTTGTGGCCTTAACACTGACACCCTCGATATCCAAACCTACAGCATCCGCAATGTTTTCTCTCATTTTTAAAATATAGGGTGAAAGTTTAGGCCTTTGCGCCAAAACCGTAGAATCAATATTGATAATCTTATAACCTTTATCCGATAGCAATTCTGCGACATTTTTAAGCAATACCATTGAATCAATACCCTTATATCTTTCATCGGTATCGGGGAAATGTTTGCCTATATCACCAAGGGCTGCGGCGCCTAAAATGGCATCGGATATAGCGTGTAAGAGCACATCGGCATCGGAGTGACCGAGAAGTCCTTTTTCAAAGGGAATTTTAACACCGCCTATGATGAGATCTCTATTTGGGGAGAGTTTATGAACATCATATCCGTGACCTATTCGCATTACACTTCCCCCTTGATAATAAAAGATTCCGCCAATTCCAAATCTTCGGCGCAGGTGATTTTTATATTTCGGCTACTGCCCTCCACCAATTTAACGGTATAACCTGCCGCCTCCAATACACTTGCATCATCGGTAAAATTTTTGTCTTCTGCTTCTTCTGAGGCACTTTTATAAGCCGCCACATCTACACCCTGCGGCGTCTGGGCACCAAAAAGAAAGGTGCGGTCAACGGTTTCAATCACGTTACCAACTTTGTCCACCTTTTTAACGGTATCATTAATCTTTATTCCGCAAAGGCA
>JAZNFF010000053.1:0-2640 GCA_045588995.1 Acutalibacteraceae bacterium | reverse complement strand
CGAGGATATGTATGAAGAAATGGCAAAGGCATGCGGTATTGACCCCGCGACTAAAAAGAGGGTGCCATTTAATGTTTTATCCAAAGAGTTCATGGCTAACTACTTTGACATTCTCCACCACCCTTACGAAAATGACGGAATCGATTTTTGGTGGATGGATTGGCAGCAAGGAACGGATTATTGGTGGATGCACGAAGCAAATCGCGACGGCAACCTAAAGGACCCCCTTGAAAAAGCCGACCCTTTATGGATGCTTAACCACTATCATATAATTGATATTATGCGTGACGGCAAAAGACCTATGTTCTTCTCCCGTTATAGCGGCCCCGGTTCCCATAGATACCCCGTAGGTTTTTCGGGAGATACCTATGTTTGTTGGGATTCATTGGATTTTCAACCCGAATTTACCGCCACTGCATCTAATGTGGGCTATAGTTTTTGGAGTCATGATATCGGCGGTCATACAAGCGGATATATGAACGGCGAAATTTATACCCGATGGCTTCAATTCGGCGTATTTTCACCCATTAATCGCCTTCATAGCAGCGGCGACCAATATCTTGCCAAGGAGCCATGGGGACACGGAAAGGAATATGAGGGTGTGCTTAAAAAGTGGTTGCGACTTCGCCATCAGTTATTCCCCTATATTTATACTATGGTTTATAAAAACCATAAAGACGGGGAGCCCCTTATAAGACCTTTATACTATGATTATCCCAAGTGCGATAATGCGTATAAATATAAAAATCAGTATATGTTTGGATCAGAACTTTTGGTTTGTCCTATAACCGAGCCGAGTGATAGCATAGTAAATCTGGGCAAAGCAACGGGTTGGTTACCAAAGGGAGATTGGTTTGATTTCTTTAACGGCACACGCTATGTAAGCCGCAAAGGCAGAATAATGGATTTCTATAGAAAACTCGAAGATTATCCCGTATTTGCAAAGGCGGGAGCCATTGTTCCTATGCAACCTCATAGGGCGATGGATAATACATTGTGCCCGAAACCTGAAATGGATATCTATATATTCCCGGGCGCTAACGGTGAGTTTACCCTTTATGAAGATGAAGGCGAATATGAAACCTTTGAAAAAGGCGCCTTTGCTACTACCCGTATGTCACTTTCGTGGGGCGATATCGCTACCTTTAAAATTGAAAGCGCAAAGGGTGACACTTCGCTTATCCCAAAAATCCGCGCATACAGAATTTACCTTCGCGGCTTTAATAAGGATATAAAGGTTAGCGCATTCGTAGGTGGCAAAGAAGTCCCGTGTGAAAGTTCTTATAATGCGGAAACTCTAACGGTTTCACTTTCGATTGTTGCCAAAACAAGCGAGGAAATAGAGCTTAAAATTGAAGGCGAAAACCTCGTTACCGATAACGGCGATTTGCAGGAAAGAGTTTATAAAATAGTAAGAGGCGCAAAGGTTTCTATGTCCCGAAAGGGCTTTATAAATCAGGCAATGCATATGGACAATTATAATCACCGCTACAAGACCTGCCGAATCAACTTCGAATCCTTCGAAGAAAGAAATTTCGAAGGGGCAATACGCGAACAATTAATGCTCCTTGCAGATGAATTTGAAGATTAAAATTAAAGAAGGAACGGCAAATAGCCGTTCCTTCTTAGTTATAATTGCTTTCGGCAAGGTATGAGATATGAACTCGGCTATGCCGAGTTCATATCTCATAATCTTTATCCGTTATTTCTTTTAAAGAATCCTTCAAAATATCCAGCGCGGCCTTACATATAAGGATACAAATACCCAAACTTGCGATTTTATCCATAATGGGAAATCCAATCCGAGAAACCAGAACGCCTATAAGGGCGCCCAGGGTACTGAAAACATCACTTCGATGATGATAGGCATCGGCAAGCAATGCTTTGGAATCATATTTAGCGGCATAAATATAAGTAAAACGGAACAAAAACTCCTTAACCGCCAAAGCAATAATTGCAATTATGAGAGCAAGGGGCGTAGGGGTTTCGGCGTCTCCGAAATCACCCTTTATAATGTGAACGAGAGCGGAAATTCCTATAAAAATTCCCGTAACAAGCAAGAAGAAACCTATAATTGCCGAAGCGATATATTCAAATTTTTCTCGGTTAAAATTAAACCTTTTTTTACCGCTTTTTCCCGAAAGCCAAAGTCCTGAAATTATTATTATGTTTCCTAAAATATCGGCGGCAGAGTGTATGCCATCGCTAATAAGGGAGCCGCAGTTGGACAATATTCCCCCCGAAAATTTCAGTACACTTAAAAATATATTTCCTATAAGCCCAACGGCGCTTATCCGCACGGTTTTTTGAGCGTAGGATAGGTTGCAGTTCATATCATATCAAACCCTAAAAAAATAGTGACAGGAAGCGGTTTTACACTTCCTGTCACTCTATTATATTAAGGTTATATATCAGGGGTTACAAAAGGAATTTTTTAAGTTCTCTTGAAAGTCGGGCAAGGGGCAGGCCAACAACATTAAAATAGTCACCGCAGATGCCTTTAACGAGCACCGCGCCCTTTCCTTGAATTCCGTAAGCGCCCGCTTTATCACAATACTCATTTGTATCAAGATAAGCGTTAATTTCTTCATCGGTAAGAGGGTAAAACTCCACCTTCGTTACCTCGCTGAAGGAGATTTC
>JAZNFF010000052.1:0-5800 GCA_045588995.1 Acutalibacteraceae bacterium | reverse complement strand
TGGGCTTTATGCAAAAAATATAATTATAAAACGGAAGTTTTAATTCTCTGACAGCTAATATCTTTACATACGCCTCATTAATTCGGTATTTAAATTTCCTTCTGCTTTGAGCGTTTCTATCATCACGCATACTGTAAAGGGGCTCTTGGATATTCATTCCTTTGAATCCTTCGGCGTACATTTTAATCCAAAGATGATAATCCTCTACCCTTAAAAGTTTTTTATCCACCGAGTACCCGCCAACAGCATCGTACGCTTGTTTTTTGACCATTGCGGCAGCATGGATAAACGGAGTAGCCGACACAAAATCTTTATTGGTTGGACAGTGAAGGGTGTTTGTCTTTCCCCAAATTCCGCCTTCATCAAAAAAATTTATATCAGAACTTACAATTGAAATATCAGAATGTTCTTCAAAAAAACCTATTTGCTTTTGGAATCTTTCGGGAGAGCAAATATCGTCCCCGTCCATTCTTGCAATAAACTCGCCTTCTGCATATTCAAGGCAATGATTAAGGGTAAAATTAAGTCCCATATTTTTTTCATTTTTTATAAGCTTAATTTTTTCGGGATACTTGTTTTTATATGTTTGAGCCACTTCATATGTAGAATCAACAGAACCGTCGTCACACATAATAAGCTCGAAGTCCTTATAGGTTTGATTTATTATGCAATCGATTGCCTCGCCTAAGGTTTCGGCGCAATTATAAATCCCCATGATTACCGAAATTTTCAAAGTTTTCACTCCTCTAACTATACCGACAATAAATTCAAAAGTTCCTCTGCAACATTTTTAACGGTATATTTTTGAGCCAATTTATATCCTTCTCGACCGAAGTTGTCTATAAATTCTCTTTTTTCAAAAAACGCGCATATTCTGTCGGCCATACCTTCTGCGCTATCAGCGGATACCAAATATCCGTTTATTCCTTCCTTTATAAGCTCATTGTGTCCCCTATTATACGAAGCCACTATCGGTTTTTCACAAAGCATTGCTTCAATAATATTAAGCGGCATTCCCTCTCTTCTGCTGCAGGAAACTACCAAATCAACACAAGGCGCTATATTTTCAAGGTCAGTACGGTATCCCAAAAGTTTAACCGTATCTTTTAAATTTAATTTCGCGATTTCACTTAACAATTCGTTTTCATGCGGTCCGTTGCCCGCCAGTAGAATTTTAAGGTTTGGAATTTTATCCCGTAAAATTGCCGTGGCTTTAATAAGTTGAATTTGGTTTTTGTTTTTATTAAGTTCGCCCGTGCAAAGAATTGCAAAATCATTAGATGATAAATTTATTTTTTCTCTCAAATGTTTTTTTATATCATCATTTACCGGATGATAGCGTTCATCGCTTACTCCGATACCGTGAATATGGCGCACTTCAGTCTTGAATTTGGTTTTGGCAAGTTGGAAATCTTCCTCATTAATCGTGATAACCATATCGCAAAGTTTAGCAAATGTTTTTTCTATTGGATAAAAAACAAGCCAGTTCTTCTTCGTAGCGCCTTTATAAAAGTGAAAACCGTGAGCAATATATATTACCTTAGTTCCATTCTTCCTCGCTTTGCGAGCGGCAAGACGGGTAAGGATACCGCCCATAGGAGTATTGCACACTATCAAATCATATTCGTTTTCTGAAATTATCTTTTTAAGTTCCTTATACGCCTTTATATTTCGCTTATCTTTAGGAGAACGCTCAAAGGGAACATCGTAGTATTCATCTACAAATTTGAGTTGTAAACCGTTTTTCTCGGCCAGATTATTTTTCGCCGCCACATGAACGCTAATATCTCTGCTTTGAAGCATCTCCAAATACGGCAAATGGAACTGACAAATATGACTTGCCACCGTAGCAACATATAAAATCCTCTTACTCACTTTATCCTATCCCTTATACTGTTGATTTGCTTTTTATTTTATGCCAAATTTGAAACGTTTATAAAGATATTGAAATATCGTTGGATGGGTATAATATTCAGATGGCAATTGATTTTTAATTGGTTTAATTTTGCCGTTAATTATATCCTCTATTGCTTTGATTTCATCTTTTATCCCTACACAAGTTTGCAGTAACGGATATGTAATAAAATTATCTTTATCTGTTATTTCAATTTTTGACTGATATAAAATTTCGCCTGTGTCGATTCCTTCATCCACAATATGAATAGTGACACCCGCGTTTTCTGCATCGTTATTATAGTATGCCCAGTACGCACCGTGAGAACATCTATATTTTGGTGTTATCCCTGCGTGCATATTTATGAAAATTGCATCTGTGCAATTTAAAACCTCTTTAGAAATAATGCGAGTACCGTTAACGACAACTATATCGGGCTTAATTTGTTTCAAAGCACGTATACATTGTTCGGAATTAACAGATGAAACCAATAGCGTGTTTTCACCTTGCAGTTTTTCGCAATCTGTTTTTGCATTATATTCTTGAAGAATTTCTTTTTTTCTGTAAGATGCTTCTCTTTTTAAAACCGGAACAACCAAGATGGAAAATGCCATTTGCCCCATAACTTTAATTATGCCTAATTTCTTAATTCGTTTTTTTAGAAAAACACGCTTGGAAACATTTTCTTCAATTATTACCTTTTCAATTTCATATTTTTCTCTAAGTTTGTTATAAACTATTACGCTTGAATCACTTTTATTGCATAGCATCACTATTTTCATTAATAATTTCCTCCGACATTTCTCGCATTGTTTTACATTGAAAGCCGTAAACCGAATTCAACTCTCTATAATACGAAAACAAATCCTCCAGCTGTTTCAAGCTTTTTTCTGTATATTTCCCGATATTGTGAGGATGCCACCACAAATGAAAATATTCTCTGTTTTGTGCCGCCTTTTTCATCTGTCTTTTAATATATTTTATTTTTAACGGCTCTAAAAAAGAAATTTTAGGATTATACCTTCTATAAAACATGCTGGCTTTTAAATTTATAACACCGCCATTGTACTTAGGAACATAGGTTTTCTTACCACATATTCCTATATATGTATCAATCATTCTCATGCATTTAGCCAAAAAATTCTCATTGTTATAAGCATAATGTTTCGGATTTCCTCTAACGGATAAAAAACCGCATTTTCGTATCGTTTCGAGGTAATTCACATTAAAATCGTTTCTGGGTAATATCAAACTCTTTAATTCCAATCCGAATTTTTCCTTGGCTATTTTTTGCGCCGCATTCAAATCCGATGCAAATGATTCCTCCGTTTGACCCTTGGCATTGCAATAATAATGCGAAAAGGTGTGTGAAGCAATTTCTTGGTTTTTATATTTTAATATTTCGGCAACCAAAGAATAGGCATAATGACAGATATCTTCTTTCTCATCTTCGCCCAATGTATCAAAATAATTATATGCGGATAGGTCTTGTTTTTCATATTCTGGTTTTATTTCCGGAGAATATTTACACACATCCTCACGGTTTTTCGCCATTAGCAATCCTACCACGCCCCAAGTGGCACAAATACCATACTCTTCGAAAATGGAAAGCATTTTTTTAATGCCGTTTCTAGCTCCAATAACATCATTATAGAAACTCTCGGGATTTTCGCAATCGTGCATACCCCAAAGAAGCTCAAAATCCAACGAAACTATAAACACGCCATTTTTTTTATTTTCCATACTATCTACCCTTATAATAAAACTGGTCTTTCCAACCATATAATAAAAAACATTCTATCTTTAATAATTGTTTCCAACCGTGTTTTAGTTGGTTGGAAACAAAAACAACGGCACCTTTTTTAAATCATTTCTAAATAAAACTAATGGAACTGACAAATATGACTTGCCACCGTAGCAACATATAAAACTTTTTTCAAAATTACAACTCCTACTGATGTAATTATTTTTTTGAATATATAACCAACGCTAAAAAGGAAGAATGGAGTTAATGGTAAATATAACATTTAAAGCAAATGCTCTGAATTTTGTTTCCTTCATATTTACTACTCGAATATTCATATCATAAAGTCCTCTGTTAAGATACTTTTTCATATCCAGATGATGTTGGTCTGAAATTCTTTTATCAAGAGGAATTCTGAACAACAAATCAAAAAATAATCTGTTATTATAAGGAAGTGTTATATCAAAGCAATATTTCATTTCGCTGATATTAAGACCGCCCCAGCTTCCCCAAGTAACCTCGTTATAATGCATATCCGCAGGAGGATAACAAAGGGGCACTTTATCATATTCAAAATCCTTTATATACTTATCAAATATCTTATCGATATCCCAGGCAAGTTTTCGATTGAAAATAAAAATCTTATAAAGATTTCTGAATAGTTTTGGTGAAAGTTTTGGCATCATTTTTCTGCCGTAATGTTTATACCAATATGCGCGTATAGTTTCGGATGCCCAAGATTTAACCTCAACATCGAATTTGCAGTTTTCTTGCAAACAAACCCTTTTTCTAAGTTCATTCTCATAAGGAAATGAAATATAACCGTTATTATGATTTATGATTCGAACCTTTAAATCATAATCAGCAAGTTCATTCTTATCGCCGGGAATATGAAATTCCGTATGCTTTACATTGAATTTTTCCGCAATGGTTTTTGCTGCTGCAGCATCAGGTATCTCTTTCTCGGCGGATAAATAACTAAAGGTTTCATACTTATCATAATTACCGTTAGCCGCGGCAAAGGTTGTATTGCTATCAATTCCACCTGTTAACGAAATTGCGGGGGAGCGCCATTTCTTTGTAATAAGCGTCATATTATTCTTTAAAATATCCGCTGCCTTTTGAATAATACAATCATATTCTTCGGTTGACTCGACAGTTTTAATAGGATTATTAAACCAAAATCTATAATGTGAAACCTCTTTATCAAAGTTATACATTATACTGGGTACTATTCTTTTTACATCGCTAAATGGAGTTAGATCCGCAGGTAAATACGCGCCCATTACTCTGTTATACCATTTGTAACCGATAAGTTTTTTGACAAAACTATCCATCTGAAGTGAACAGATGTCGCCTATCAATTGTGGATGAGAGGAAATATAAAAATCATTTCCCACCTTACCATAACAGGCAGATTGCATTCCCGAAGCATCAACATAATATTCTATTTTTTCACCATCAGCCACGCCTGCAACATATACGCCCGTAAGTTCGTTAAGGCATTCTATATATCTATCCGACTCATAATTTTGCGATAAATACTCAAGTATATCCAGCTCATCGTGTTGCATAGTAATAGGATTATACGCGTGGCCGAAAAGGAAAAATACCTTGTTATCATTCGCGGTATAAATATGCATACCAGTAAGATTATGCGCCATATACCAATACTCGCCGTGTTTCTCTTGGCGCCAATTTTTATAAAATGGAAATGACTCTGTATCCGTAATTTTTTTGTTTGTGATTAAAAATCCCCGTATAAACAAAAACTGCTGTAGGTCTATTCTTTTATCCAAAATTTCTTTAAACATAATTTCATCCTCCGTACTGATAATAAAAACAAGGACATTATACGCGCAATTATACTTATAAAGTATAACATATATAAATACAATAATCAAGCGGTAATGCAATTTCGATAATTTTATTTTTGTATATTCGTATATTGTGGTAAAATTGTACAAATTTTTATGACAAAATTATGAACTAATATACCGCGGAAAATTTATTTATTTTCCCTTGACTTTATACGGTTTTTAAAGTAAAATAGACCTTGCGTTAGGTTAATAACGTATGCGGGTGTGGCGGAATTGGCAGACGCACTAGCCTTAGGAGCTAGCGCCTCGGCGTGCAGGTTCAAGTCCTGTCACCCGCACCAA
>JAZNFF010000051.1:0-1700 GCA_045588995.1 Acutalibacteraceae bacterium | reverse complement strand
ATTTTTGCCGGCATCTTCTATATGAATGACAGGCAGTACAATCTGATTGCTTTGCTGATACTTTTTGAATGTATGCTGCCGTTTATCCTGGTGTTTGAGGGCAGAAAACCGAAAGCGAGAGAACTTGTTACTATAGCCGTACTTTGCGCTATCGGTATTGCAGGCAGAAGTCTGTTCTTTATGCTGCCACAGTTCAAACCCGTACTTGCGCTGACCATCATTGCAGGCGTTGCCTTTGGCGGAGAAGCGGGCTTTTTGGTTGGAGCCGTTACGATGCTCACATCCAATATGCTTTTCTCTCAAGGCCCTTGGACTCCTTGGCAGATGTTTGCGATGGGTATTATTGGCTTTCTTGCCGGTGTACTTTTCAAAAAAGGATGGCTTCGCAGAACCCGTATATCCCTTGCGGTGTTCGGCGCATTTACCGCTATTATCATTTATGGCGGTATTATGAATCCTGCGGCCGCTTTTATGGTATCGTCAGAAACAATAACCCTTAAAGCATTGTTTGCTTATTACATAACAGGATTGCCAATGGATCTTGTTCACGCTTTTGGAACGGTGATTTTTATTATGTTTGCTGCAGAACCAATGCTTGAAAAGATGGATAGAATCAAGGTTAAATACGGATTGGTGGAATAACTATGGAAAATGAAAAAATAGTTAAAATTGCAATTAAGGAAGGTTTTGCGGATGCTGCAGTCATTGATACGTCCAATATTGTATTTGATGCATCCTTTCGCCCGTATTGTGAAGAAAACCTTTGCGGTCAGTATGGTGCAAACTATTCCTGCCCTCCCGATTGCGGTACTCCCGAAGAAATGAAGCAAAGAGTTCAGAAATATAAATACTCTTTGGTGTTGAGAACAGTTTGGGATATCAATGATTTTAAGGATAGCAGCCTTATAAAATCCGCTAAGCAGAAACATAACGCCTATACGATGACCGTCATTGAGCAGATGGAAAAGGAAGGGCATTTGGGTTTTATGGTTCGCGCTTCGGGGTGCGCTTTGTGTAATCCTTGCCTCATTATTGAAGGAAAGCCCTGCAAATTTCCAAATAAACGCTATTCTTGTATGTCCGCTTACTGTATCTATGTTAAAGACTTAGCCGGAAAATGCGGTATGGTTTATGATTACAAAGATGGTGCTTTACCGTTTTTCAGCATGTACGTTTATGATTAAGAAAGGGTGTGAAACAGCACAGTGAAAAATTCATCCTCATTTTTTAGAAACTTTGAATGTGATAAATTTCCGTGTCATAAAATGGTCGATACCGATGGTTTTAACTGTTTGTTTTGCTACTGCCCGTTATATCATTTAGAGGATTGCGGAGGTAATTATACATTCACCCAAAAAGGAGTAAAGGACTGTTCTGATTGCACACTGCCTCACAAGTCAAATAATTACCAATACGTAATAGAGAAATTATCAGCAGAAACAAATTTTAAATAATAGTTATGCTGATATTGTTTTCCTTGTTATAAAAGAGTTGAGTTTTTAACGCGTTTATGATACTATATTGATACTAAAAAATGTAGAGCCTATAGAAATCAAACATTTGTTCAGTTATAAACCCCGATTTTTAGGTTCAAAACGACTTGCTTTTCTCAATATTATTTGAATTTAAGCGAGTGGGAATAAGCTGCAAAGTAAAATCAATACCACAAAAAAGGATCCCGAGGGAAAATTTCTCAAGTC
>JAZNFF010000050.1:0-17686 GCA_045588995.1 Acutalibacteraceae bacterium | reverse complement strand
CTTAACAGCTTCCTTATCGCCTTCGGTAACCTCTACGGACCATTCAACATCGTAACTCTTGCCATCAACGGTAACAACGGTTAAAACCTCTTTGTCAACCATGATGTTCATGGGCTCGTCCTTGCTACCTGTCTGATACATGTTTTCAAGGTAGGCCTTTGCGCTTTCAAGTGCTTCGTTTTTGCCGCAACCTACGAAGAGGGTAAGAAGCATTAAAACGGAAAGCGCCATAGCAATGATTCTTTTCATATTTTTATCTCCTTTTTATAGTGCAATTAGAAATCACACTTAATGTACTTTAATATCCGAGGTCTCAAACACCTTAACCTGATAACTGCCGCTGAAATAATCAACAATACCTGTTACATCAATGGTCTTGCCAAGATAATCAGATTCGGTCATCATTTTTCCGTTTTCATCGTAAAGAACTATGGTACGAACATCAATTGTGGTACCGTCTGCTTGGCAGGTAAGTGTCATAGCGCCATCGTTATCTCCGCCGTTATGGGTGGTATAGGCATCTATAACTTTTAAGTTCTTCATAGCGATAGAGGTGCTCATAGCGAGGTCGGCATAAGTAAAGGTCTTCATCTCGGTTTCTTCAGAGCCGAGTTCCTTCATAACTTCGGTTTCAATAGTGCCGGTTAGGAAGGTGCTGGGGGATACAACCTTATTGGAAGGTTTATGACCATCACTGATTTTGATGGTATTGCCGGGGTCTTCGGGCTTGAACTCGCGGTAGCTGAGTCCCGATACCTGCCAGGTGCCACCGGTTTCATAATAGGTAACAGTACCAACTACGCGAACAAGGTTTCCAACCTTAAGAATATTAAGGAGTTCGCCCGTTTCATAACCGTAGTAAACCGACATACCGTAATACATATCTGTTTCTGCATCATAGCTTTCGACATAAACAGAGTTATTGTTATTACGGGTTACAACGCCTTCAAAAGCAACCTTTAAGTTATCATAAAGAGCAATATTGGTGCGAAGTCCCTTGATATCAAGTTCATAGGCATCGCCATAGAAGAAATCGGGGTCTTTTTCGCCTGAGAAAACGTTATATTTCTGGGCTTTTGCCTGCTGGAAAGCTTTGGATGCAGCTTCGCCGTAACGGTCTGCAGTAGTACCGCAAGCAATGGATAAACCATTCTGAATGAGTTCGAGATTTAAGCATCTGTAATCATCGGAATCCGCAGGTTTATACCATACGTAAACGAGATGACGGCCGCCGGTGGAATCCACATTCCATTTATCGTCATTGGATTCAACGATAATGGATTTGGCGTTCATTAATTTCTCTTTTGTGAAGTAAGAAGCTTTTTTGCCCCATTCTTCAATTTTACCCGTTGATTCGGGGGTATTAACGCCCATATAACGCGCCTTTAAAACGCCGTTTTCAGCAATATCAGAGGGGGCATTAAAGTGGGTAGTGTCACCGTCAATATAACTCTTAACGGTAACCTCAATTTTTTTGGTATCGGAATCCTGGTCGAGTTTAGTCTCTGCAACGTAGTCAACAAAGTTCCCGCTACCGTCTTTGTCCTTACAACCGACAAAACAGCCGATTATAAGGCAAAGAACAACTAATAATGATAAAATTCGTTTACACATATTCATAACCATTACTTGTTAAAATTAATATTCGCACTCGTCAAGAGCGTCCTGGAATGCCTGGTCGATTAAAGCGTCAACTGCTTTATCGTCAGCCGCCTCACCGCTTAAGCACTTGAGGAGGAGAGAACCTGCCTGAGTACGAGCGGTAGAAGAACCGTTGAATGCGGGAGATACGAAGTAATCGTCACGACCGTCAATACCAACCTGAACGCACTTAGCAACTAAATACTCATAGCCATTGCCCTTAGCAAGCCAAGCTGCATAGTTCTCGTTCTCAACAACTGACTTAAGAACGGGCATATAACCTGAAGCCATAGAGAACTCTGCCTGGAATTCTACGTTGGTGCAGAGGAACTTAACAAAGAGCCAGGAAGCCATAACCTGCTGGTCGGTAGTGTTAGCGCCCTTAAGGATGCAAAGGCTGGGTCCCTGAGAAATAACCTTGCGGTTATCTTCGCTATACTGAGGAATGGGTGCTACGCCTACCTCGAAAGCAAAGGTGCCGTCGCCTGTATCGTTATTGGACATCTGATAGGAAGCGCCGCCCGAAGAACCAACGCACATATAGCAACGGGTATCGGTGGTTTCTACGAAGAGGTTAGAAGTATAGCTTCCGTAGAGTTCCTGAGTGGTGAAGTAACCCTTCTGATAATATTCGCGCAATTCCTTAACGAATGCCTTGTTTTCATCGTTATTGAAGAGATACTGACCGCCGTCTTCAGCGCTTGTAAAGCCGGTTTCCATCTGCTCGCAGAGGGTGATAAACCAGTTGTCCTCAGCATCGTAACCAAGGGGATAGCAATCGGGGTCAATGGCTAAAATCTTTTCGCAAGTAGCCCAAAGTTCATCCCAAGTTTTAGGAACTTCAAGATTATTCTTCTCAAAGAAGGTCTTGTCATAGTATAAAACTTCGGTGGACTTATTGAGGGGCATGGTATACATCTGGTCATCGCCGTAAACGATACCTTCATTGTAGTAGCTCTCGATAAAGTCCTTCTTCTGAGCATCGGTAAGACCTAAAACTTCCTCGGTGCCGGGGATAGTGATATCACTGGCAATAAGGTTATCAAGGGTTACAACCGATTTAGCAATGTTATACATAGCTACGTGGTCGGGATAGCAGTAAGCGATATTGGGCTGAGTACCGCCGGCGATTTCGGTATTAATCTGACCGTTAATGTCGGCCCAGCCGCCTGCTGACTGATGGGTGATTGTAATATTGGGGTAAAGTTTTTTGAATTCTTCAATATATGTGTCAAGCACACCTTGAAGTTTTGCGCCCATTGTGTGAGTAAAGGTAATTTCTACCGCCTCATCGGGATTAAATCCTTCCTTGGGAACCACAAAGGCATTTTTGGCATTACTGCCACCTTTGCAACCTGTAATAGCGAACATTCCGAGTGCTAAAACAAGTGTCAAAAGTATTGCTATGATTCTTTTTGACATAGCTTTTTCATTCCTTTCTGTTTTTTGTTTCAAAATATATAACAGACATTTATTAGATAATGTCTATTAACCTTTTATACCGCTACGGCTAACGCCCGACATAATGTACTTACGCAAGCATAAGAAAACTAAGAATAGCGGTGCGGATACGATGGCAACAGCAGCCATCTGAACGGGATAGTTGGCCTGACCTGAAGTATCGGTAAATGCATTACGCAAACCGTTGGTAATTAATTGGTGCGCGTCATCGTTGGCGACCAATTTAGGCCAGATATAAGAGTTCCAAGCGCCCATCATTTTAAGAATTGTGATGGAAATAAGGGTAGGAAGGGCTAAGGGAATCATAACCTTCCATAAATATTTAATATCACTTGTTCCGTCAACCTTAGCGGCAAGATAGAGTTCATTAGGTATCTGCATAAAGTTTTGACGCAAAAGATAGATATAAAATACGCTAACAAGGAATGGAACAATAAGAGCTGTAAAAGTATGCATCCAACCGAGTTGGTTGATGGTGATATAGTTTGTAATGGTGAATAATTCACCCGGTATCATCATTGTTGCGAGTAAAGCGCCGAAAAGTGTTTCTTTACCCTTAAACTCAAGACGGGCAAATGCAAATGCGGAAAGAACGGTAATAACTAAACTGAGCAGCGTTGAAACAAGACCAACATAAAGGGTGTTTAGGAACAAATCACCTAAATTTGCGGCGGTAAACGCTTCAGAATAGTTACTGAACATCATCTGGCGGGGCCAGAATGTAGGAACGGCCTGACGGTACTCAGCCAAAGTTTTAAGGGATGAAATAATCATCCAATAGAACGGGAAGAGAACGATAAGAGCCATAATTAGCAGGAAGGCATAGGTCATAAATTTACCTGCGCCGCGGAAAATCGACTGTGACACGGTAAGTTTCTGAATATCTCTTGCTTCCATAACACTTAAACTACTTTTAGACATAGTCGCCCTCCTTAATAATGAACGCGTTTCTTGATTACCTTATTATTAATTAAGGTAACAACAAGAATTATTGCGAACAGAATGAGCGCGGCTGCGCTGGCGCGGCCTTGACGGTCTCTCTCCAGAGCATCATAAACGAATCCGACCATAGTGTTGAGTCGTCCTGCATCGTCAGCAGGGCCCATCTTATCGCCGAAAATACCGATGATGCTTGAATATTCTTTAAATCCGCCGATGAAGCCCGTAATAATAACGTATGCAAGCATGGGGGAAAGAAGAGGAATGGTAATTTTGGTAAGTACGCGGCCTTTTGGAGTACCGTCAACCTTAGCGGCATCATAATACTGCTTATTAATGCTCTGAAGTCCGCCAAGTAAAATAAGAATTTTAAAGGGGAGAGCATTCCAAACAATATAAACAATCATAACCACCATATTTGCGATATATGATGAACCGGCGTTTATCCAGTTAATCGGTTCGCCGCCGAAAAATTCGATAACGTTATTGATAATACCCCAGGTATCAGCTCCTGCGCCGCCTTGCTTCAAACCAACAATATTAAACATTGCGGCAAAAACCATGCCTATGGCGATGGAGTTGGTAACATAGGGGAGGAAGAAGATTGTCTGCAAGGTCTTCTGTAAAGGTTTAATAGAGTTAAGAGCAACTGCGATAAGCAAAGCCAAAGCGGTTGAAATCGGAACAGTTGCAACGCAAAGGATAGCAGTGTTCTGCAGACACTGTAAAAACTGCTTATATTCGATAACTTTAAGGAAGTTATCTATACCAAATTCGAAGGTGGCGCCGCCCATGGCTGCCATGTTTCCGTAGCCATTCATAAATGCCATACGAAGAGTATTGAAAATAGGCCATACGGTAAAAACAAGCAGCAAAACGATAGCGGGTGAAAGATAAAGCCACGCTTTCCAAGAATGCTTACTATCTACCATATCACTTCACCTCGAAATAGATGCGTTCTTCGGTTTCTTTATTAAAGAGGAAGAATTTATGAGGTTTAATATTGAATTTAACTGTTTCGGCAGATGTATCAACGCGGATATCAGAGTTGATGATAGCGCGAACAACGGGGGTGAGAGCGGCAGAGTGGGTTGCTACCACGCTGGCATCACGGCCCATAACCTCAACGTTATTCAGTTTGCACTCTAAAACGCCGTTTTCATTAGGTTCAATACCTTCGGGACGGATTCCTATGTAAACATCCTGATCTTCAACATTTGTAACTTCCATAACGGCTTCTTCGCCGATATAAACCTTGCCACCTTTTATGGTACCTTCAAGGACATTGATCGGGGGTGTGCCGAGGAATTTTGCAACAAAGAGATTGATGGGATCATCATATACTTTTTGGGGTTCGCCAATCTGCTGAACAACACCAAGTTTCATTACAACGATAATATCGGAAATAGACATTGCTTCTTCCTGGTCGTGAGTAACGAAAACGGTGGTAATACCGGTTTCCTTCTGAATTCGGCGAATTTCTTCGCGGGTCTGCAAACGAAGACGGGCATCAAGGTTAGAGAGGGGCTCGTCAAGAAGGAGAACGCGAGGCATTTTAACAAGAGCTCTTGCGATGGCAACACGTTGCTGCTGACCGCCTGATAACTCACTGGGTTTTCTTTCCATAAGCTCATCGATCTGAACAAGGCGAGCAGCTTCTAAAGCACGGTCAAGCATTTCATCTTTTGTTAACTTGTCCTTACCTTTGAGATTCTGAAGGGGGAAGAGGATGTTCTGCTTAACAGTCATATGAGGATAAAGGGCATAGTTCTGGAAAACAAGTCCGATTCCTCTGCTTTCTGTTGAAAGCTCGGTAACATCATCATCACCGAAGAAAATTTTACCACCCGAGGGCTTTTGAAGGCCGCTTATCATATAAAGAGTGGTACTTTTTCCGCAGCCGGAAGGTCCAAGAAGGCCAACAAGTTTGCCATCGGGGATTTCAAAATTGAAATCGTTAACAGCAACAACTTCTTTGCCTGACTTTTTGTCGCGACTGGGGAAAATTTTGGTTAGATTTTGCAATACAACTTTCATATTGATTCCCTTTCAATATTTTATATTTTTTATTAAAAAATAAACCAGTTAATTAGTAAGCCCTCGGCTTAAACAGATTCTTTATGTTTCGCTTTTACATACTCCACCAACGCTTCGCGGTCAGGGAAGATTTTCTGACTTGCCATATCAACGGCAACCGTACCTGCCAAAAGGTCATGAATTGGGGAATTGGTACGGGAAACGAAGAAACAAACGATTTGAGCCACGAAAAGCACTACCATAAGAATAATACTTATAATGCCTATGGAATTGAAGAATATCATCATAATGATATAGAGCGGAATCATAAGTTCAATAGCAAATTTGCCAAGGACGGTTCTAGCGAACAATTGAATATTGCTTATTTTGATTCCTTCTTGGTGCATTAGCGCAATACCGAAGACCTTTTTGCCCAGTGTTTGTCCGTTTCCGAGAAGGAGAGGGACAACAAACTCAACTGCAATAACGCCGATAAGAACACTGAAGGTTAGTATCAGCAGGGTGAGATTTATGAGCATATTATAATTATAAAGCACATCTTTATCGGTTTTGAGGGCTTCGTAGGCCGTATCATACGCTTCGCGCTTTTCATCGGTTAAATTTTCATATTCATCCTGTGAGATTTGAAATTCAATACCATATTCTGCTTCGTATTTATCGTAAGCGGCGTTAACACGATTCATATATCCATCATATTTTAAAATGACAGACAGAAGCGTGGCCAAACCAACAGCCAGAATACTTACTAAAATTCCGTCAAAAATAGCGGCTATGATTCTTTTGCCAAAGCTGGCTTTTTGCAAATCAGTAATTTTAAACGCCTTCCTTTTAAACTATTGATTAAATGCCGAGTTTGGTGCGAATTTGCTGTGCGGCATTTTTGGGGTTATCAAATTTAACAGTATAGTCGCAAACCTGCGAGTTCCTTGATTCTGCAGAAATTGAAAGTAAGCGGTTGGCTTTATCTTCATTAGTGCAATTTTTATCAAGTATTGCGGTAATCAGTTCTTTTTTATCCCTCTTAACATAAACGGTTATAACGTGAGGGAAAAGTGTCTTGAGAGCCA
Source organism: Acutalibacteraceae bacterium (assembly GCA_045588995.1). Taxonomy (GTDB): domain Bacteria; phylum Bacillota; class Clostridia; order Oscillospirales; family Acutalibacteraceae; genus UBA737. Next base: position 10,541 of record JAZNFF010000050.1, on the reverse strand, counting down.
TAGCTCCGCATATATCCATAACGGTTACAATATGTTTACCGCTGTTTAAAATGTTATCTACATCTTGCTTACGGGAGCCGTAGGCGTGATGAGCATAGGTGGTGGATTCGAATAATTCGCCGTTATCTGCCATTTTGCGAAATTTTTCTTCGCTTACATAGTTATACCAACCGTCTTTTCTCGCAGAGGCGAATTTATCGGTGGTATAACTTACGAGTTTTTCAAAAGAGGGAACAGTATTTATCAGTTCTTTGGCAATTTCATTTTTGCCGCTTCCCGAAGGTCCTACGAGCACAATAACACTGGGATTTTCTAAAGAAAGAGATTCTTGCTTGGTGCTGTAACTATTAGCAATGATTTCAACAAGCTTTAAAAATTCATCATAGTTATTGACCGCAAGAATTCCCGTTGCTTCCTGATTCCAGGGTCGGCGCATTAAAATAGGATATGCGGCATTGGAATTAAAAACATTGTGCATTCCGTCATCAAACAGAATATCAACATCTATTAGGTCCTTACGGGAGCCCATCAGAATATGATCCTGCGGTATCTCTGGAAATTCTTTAAGAATTCTTTGGAAACGAAGGGTCATATATTCGGGCCAAACAGCCGTGGTTATGAAAATTTCGGTCATTTGAGACAATTTTTGCACGAATTCCCGTGCGCCCTTGATGACGGGTTGATTAACGAAGAATTCCGGTTTATCCATAAATTCAAAGATAATATCGGAGCGTGTTCCTGTTCGGCCCCATCTATCTACTTCATGGATAGAAAGAGGGGGATCAAATTTATATTTTTCGTTAGCCAACTGTATGGCATAGGGCACACATTCGAGCAGAAGGTCATCCACATCTAATGCGGTGGAAAGTCGAAAACTTCTGTTCATAATATTTTTACTCGCTTTCTGTTTTGACATAAAAACAAAGCCGATGGAAAATGGGTTGTTATATATAATGTGTAGGAGTGGTGTGTTTTTATGTAAACTGAAAATATTACAGTCCCAAATAGGCAAAACATACCAACATAATTATTCTACTATATGATAACATATAAGCACCATAAAAGGCAAGTGAATTTTCAACATTTTTTCAAAAAAATGTAGATAAAAAATAAAACACTTGTCATAACGTCGAATTAGATATATAATTACCTTGAATATGGTTAATAATTTTCATTTAATTAAGGTGATTTTTTGAAACAAAATATAAAAAGATTATTACTTCTTTGTTTAGCGCTGTGTCTTATTTTGTGCGGTTGCGGAAAAAATAAAGAAGAATGCACTTCTCATATTGATACTGATAGTGATAGCGTATGTGATGTATGCGAGAATTCATTTATTGATTCTTCGGATGATGGCTATACCGATGAAGATGAATCCCAATCGGATGATGATTCGCAAGACGACACTTCGCAAAGCACTAGTGATAAAAACGATAGTAACGGCAAAGATGATAAAAATGATAAAAACGATAAAATTGATTCATCTTGCAAACATACCGATAAAAATGATGATGGTCTTTGCGATGGTTGCAAAGGTTCAGTTCTCGTTTATTTCGATTTTTATTCCATAAATGACCTTCACGGAAAACTTGCGGATGGCGATAATCATCCCGGTGTTGATGAACTTACTACGTATCTTAAAAATGTCCGTAAAAGCGATGAAAACGCCGTTTTCCTTTCTGCAGGAGATATGTGGCAAGGAACAGCGGAATCAAATATGACAAAAGGTCGTATCATAACCGATTGGATGAATCAACTCGGATTTACCGCTATGGCCATAGGTAATCACGAATTTGATTGGGGCGAAGAGTATGTTGCCGCCAATGAAGAAATGGCCGATTTCCCGTTTCTAGCCATAAATATTTATGATCGTTCAACCAATAAGTTGGCAGATTTTTGTTCACCTTCCGTAATGGTGGAAAGTGATGGCGCACAGATAGGAATTATTGGAGCAATAGGGGATTGCTATTCATCCATTGCCGTTGATAAGTGCGATGAAGTTTATTTTAAAGTAGGTCGCGAACTTACTAATCTTGTAAAAAAAGAATCGGAACGCCTTAAATCAAAGGGCGCAGATTTCATAGTTTATATGATTCATGACGGATACGGAAATTCTAAGGGGAATACAGTTACAAGTATCGCATCTTCCCAGATTTCTTCTTACTATGATACCGCTTTATCCAACGGTTATGTTGATTTGGTCTTTGGCGGTCATACCCATCAGGGTTATATCTTAAAGGATGAATATGGCGTTCACCATCTTCAAAACAGAGGCGATAATCAAGGCGGTATTTCCCACGCTGAAATCTATATAAATATTGCTAATGATAAAACCGCATTGACCGAGGCAGAGCTTATTTTAAGGAATTCATATACATCGCTTTCTCCCGACCCTATTGTTAATCAATTACTTAAAAAATATGAGAGCGAAATTTCTCCCGCAAATGAAGTTTTAGGTAATAATGCGTATTATCGCAATAGTAACTATATGCGCCAACTTTCCGCAGACCTTTATTATAAACTTGGTATGGAAGTTTGGGGCAGTAAGTATAAAATCGCCTTGGGCGGCGGATTTACATCTATTCGCAGTCCATATAATCTAAAACAAGGTGAAGTAACATATTCCGATGTTCAGTCACTTTTCCCCTTTGATAATCAGTTGGTGCTTTGCTCAATTAAAGGAAGAGATTTAAAATATAAATTCTTTGAAACCGATAACTCAAATTATTATATCAGTTACGGTGATTACGGACAGAGCATAAAGAATAATATCGATTTAAACGCAACATATTATGTTGTTGTGGATACATATACTTCGGATTATAAATACAATAATCTTACCGTTGTAGAGAGATATCAAGATGGGGTATATGCCCGAGATTTAATAGCAACTCATATTAAAAACGGCGGATTATCCAAATAGTTAAATAGCTAAAAGCGTCAGAATTTCTGACGCTTTTTCTTTACTCACCTTCAAATACGGTTAACTGATTTTCTTCATCACAAAGGCAGAGAAAAATCTGCTTCGGATTTTTATATCCTTGCAAATTCAATTCCTTTCTAAGCCAAGTGTCATCAAGGCCGCGGCGTTTAAGATTTTCATAAAGTACCTTTCCGTCCATAATAATTTCGGTCATTATATGTTCGGGTTTAGGTATTATATTAAGGTCTTCGGGAGTTGCAGGGCGTTTGGTGGTTACGGGCAGAACGGTAAGTCGGCCGTTATATTCAAAAACGGCAGTGCGTATATCCTTTAAATTAAAGTACCCTTCCTGTCTGCATAAAACCATAAATTCGGTTAAATCAAGTTTTGCTTTTTTAAGATTTTTTCGAAAAATTTTCCCGTTGTTCATAAGTATTGTAGGGCTGCCGTTAATGTATTTTCGCGTTTTTGGAAAATGACTTGTAACTAAGGTTAAAACGAAGGTAATAAATCCGTAAACCACCATAGCAATAAGGGGATAAACGGGTTTTTCAAGTTCGGTTGCAAGTTCGGCTGCAATAGAGCCGATGGTAATGCCTGTAATATAATCAAAAAAGTCAAGCTGGGACATCTGTTTATGTCCCATAATTTTGGCAATAACAAAAAGTGAAGCCGCAGATAAAAATGCCGTTAAAATTACCTTTATATACTCCATAAAACACCCACTTTAAGTTTATATTTTCAGTTTAACCGCTATGCTATACGGTTATTAAAAAATATAAAAAATATAAAAATTTAAAAAATAGATTTTTACCTTGACAAAAAGGGTGGGTTATTATATAATGGTTTAGCAATTTGATTTAGGGGTATAGCTCAGCAGGTAGAGCATCGGTCTCCAAAACCGAGTGTCGAGGGTTCGATTCCTTCTGCCCCTGCCAAATAAAATCGGCGACCTTTTCGGTTGCCGATTTTATTTTTTTAGAAAAATAGGAATCGAAACGACCTCCAAACTTGGCGAGTGAAACGAGCAACAAGTTTGGGAGAAAGGTCCTGAGGACCTTTCGATAGCCGGAGAAGAGATTCCTTCTGCCCCTGCCAAAAATAAGCATCGACTTTTTGGTCGGTGCTTATTTTTCTTCTGACTAAGAGAAGGAATCGAACATTCGATTTAAAAATCCATGAATCATAGAATTGATTTTCAAAAAATGGGTACAAAACGTTGAAAAATCTATGAACTTTGGGTTTACTCTGTCAAAATTTATGATATAATTAAAGTATAAAATAAATTTGGCGGTGATGATATGGACCCTAAAAGTATTGGCACTACCATAGCAGAATTAAGAAAAAATTGCGGAATTACCCAAACCGAACTTGCGGAGAAACTGAATATCAGCAATAAAACCGTAAGCCGTTGGGAAAATGGGCTCGGTTTTCCTGAGATTACTCAATTTCCGCTACTTGCAAAAGTCTTTGGAGTGACGGTGGATTATCTTATGACGGGTGATAAAAAAGGCGTTTGTATCGCGGGTAATATCCTTGCAGATATAATCAAAAATATTGATTATTATCCAGATAATGGGTTGCTTACAACTATCAGAGAAATTAAAATGTCGGTAGGCGGATGCGTACCTAATACAGCGATAAACCTGGCAAAGATAGATAAAACATTGCCCATTTCCGTAATTGGTAAAATTGGTAAAGATGAGTACGGAAAATTTGTGTTATCAGAACTTAGCAGATATGGTATAAACTGTGAGCGCGTTACGGTTTCTAAAGATGCTCCCACGAGTTTTACCGATGTTATGAATGAGCCCTCAGGTGAGCGAACTTTCTTCCATGCCAGAGGCGCTAACGCGCAATTTTCACCTAAGGATATCGATATTGATTCGATTAGTTCCCAAATTTTACATATCGGATATATACTTCTCCTTGATTCTTTTGATAAAAAGGATGATGAATATGGCACTGTGATGGCGAGATTCCTTCACGATGTTCAGTTAAGAGGTATTAAAACTTCGATTGATGTGGTGAGTGAGAGCCGCCCTGATTTTAAGGATAAAATGATACCTGCCTTTAAGTATTGTAACTATGTTATAATTAACGAAGTTGAGGCAAGTATGGTATCTGATATTCCTGCCTATAATGAAAAGGGTGAGCTTGATAAGAATAATATCCGTAAAATGATGGAATTTATTGCAAGTAAAGGCGTCAAGGATAAAATTATCGTTCACTGTAAACCCGCAGGTTTCTGCTATGATGTAGCAACGGGTAAGTTTACCGCCGTTGCATCTCTTAATATTCCCAAGAGCGAAATTAAAGGAAGCGTTGGAGCGGGGGATACCTTCTGCGCCGCCACTCTTTACGGACTTTATAATGGCTTTGATGATAAGCAGATACTTGAATTTGCTTCCAGCGCCGCCGCTTGCAATCTCTTTGCCGAAAACTCGGTGGACGGTATGAAGCCAAAGGCGGAAATCGAAAAAATGGATGAAATTTACGGGAGGTTAAAAATATGACTAGGCAAGAATATAATAATCAGGTAAAAAAGGCGTTAAAATATTATAAAAAGGCAAATATTGTTCTTACGGATGAAGAAAAGAATAATATCGAGGTTGCCGATTTCGGACTTGGAAAAGTTAATGAAATCGGTTTGCAACTCTTGGTATATATAAATACCGAGCGTGTTTGCGCCAAGGAAATGGTATTATTACCCGGACAGACCTGTCCTGAGCATAAGCATATCCCAAGCGAAACAATGGCCGGTAAGGAAGAAACCTTCCGTTGCCGTTACGGCGAAGTTTATCTTTATGTTGAAGGCGAAAAGAATACCGATAATATCAAGGGTAAAATTCCTTCAAGCGATGTTACAGTTTTCCACGAGGTTGTTCTTAAAGCAGGTGAGCAATATACTATAATGCCCGAAACTCTCCATTGGTTCCAGGCAGGTAAGAATGGCGCCGTTGTTTCCGAGTTCTCTACCAAGAGCACCGATGAAACCGATGTTTTCACCGATAAGAACATAGTCAGAGAAACAAAAATTGAAGAATAATCGAATAAATCCAATTGGCAACAGTGCCCTATTTTTTGAGTAGGGCGCTGTTTATTTTGTTTAAAATTTTTCTTCGCTTTCGGTTGACAAAGTTATATGATAATGATATAATACATAAGAAATCTTTAAGTACAATCCCGTGAGGTTGGCAAGATTAGTGAATATGAAGGATGTAGTGCGAAAACTGCATCAATTTTTTGTATGCTTAATCTTGCTTTCGGGCAAGATTTTTATTTTTATAAGGAGGATGTTTTAAATGATGAGTAAAGAAATAGAAATTAAAAAATTTTTCACTCAAAATATCCCCAATGATGTTATCTCAAAATCCCTTTCAAATATAAAGGGTTCATTATCCGACCTTGTTGTTTTTCCCGGTTTTTGCGATGTGCATGTGCACTTTCGTGAGCCGGGATTTTCTTATAAAGAGACGGTTTTATCAGGAAGTTGCGCCGCTGCTCGTGGCGGTTATACGGCGGTTTGCACTATGCCAAACTTAAATCCCGTTCCCGATAATGCAGAGAATATCAAAAAGCAAATTGATTTAATTAACGAGAGCAATCTCATAAATGTTTATCCTTATGCCGCTATAACCGTGGGGCAGAAGGGCGAAGAGTTATCTGATATGGATAAACTCGCACCTCTTTCTATCGCTTTTTCGGATGACGGTAGGGGAGTGCAATCTGCCGAACTTATGGAAGCGGCTATGAGAAAAGCTAAAAAACTTGGCAAGATGATAGTTGCTCACTGTGAAGTAAACGATTTGCTTCACGGTGGTTATATTCACGAAGGTGAGTATGCCAAAGCCCACGGTCATAAGGGTATTTGCAGCGCGAGTGAATATGAGCAGATAAAAAGAGATATCGAGCTTGTAAAAAAGACGGGATGCAGTTACCATGTCTGCCATATTTCTGCCAAAGAAAGTGTTGAACTTATAAGAAAAGCCAAGGCGGAAGGTGTAGATATAACCTGTGAAACGGCGCCCCATTATTTAGTACTTGATGATAGCAATTTAAAGGAAGACGGAAGATTTAAAATGAATCCGCCTTTGCGTGATAAATCCGATAGATTAGCACTTATAGAAGGTATTAAGGACGGGACTATCGATATGATAGCCACCGACCACGCGCCCCATTCCAAAGAGGAGAAGAGCAAAGGGCTCGAAAATAGCGCCTTCGGTATAGTTGGACTTGAAACCGCATTTTCGGTTTTATATACCCATCTGGTTAAAACGGGCGTTATTACCCTCGAAAAGTTAATCGAACTTATGGCAATAAATCCCCGAAAGAGATTTAATATACCTATGGGCGATGACTTTACCGTATGGAATTTAGATAAAAAATATCGGGTTAATTCGCGTAAGTTTATATCACTGGGTAAAGCTACGCCCTTTGAAGATATGGAGCTTTACGGAAAATGCATACTCACGGTGTGCGACAATAAAGTAGTTTACAGCAAGCAGAATATATAAGGAGTAAGTAAAATGGCAAAAAGAACGGATATTAAGAAGATACTTATAATTGGATCAGGCCCTATAGTTATCGGTCAGGCCGCAGAATTTGATTATGCAGGAACTCAAGCGTGTTTAGCCCTTAAAGAAGAGGGTTACGAGGTAGTGCTTTGCAACTCAAATCCCGCTACAATTATGACCGATACTACTATTGCCGATAAGGTATATATGGAGCCCCTTACTCTTGAATATATCGCTAAAATATTGAGATATGAGCGCCCCGATGCCATTGTTCCCGGCATTGGCGGTCAAACGGGACTTAATCTTGCTATGCAACTTGAAAAGAAGGGAATACTTCGCGAATGCGGTGTCGAACTTTTGGGTACCAGCAGTGAAAGTATTGAGAGAGCCGAAGATAGAGAATTGTTTAAAGAACTCTGTCAATCTATCGGTGAGCCCACCATCCCTTCCGAAATCACATATAGCATTGAAGAAGCTAAAGCGGCCGCCGAAAAAATCGGTTATCCCGTAGTTTTGCGTCCCGCATTTACTTTAGGCGGAACGGGCGGCGGATTTGCCAACGATGAAAAAGAACTTATGGAAATCGGTCTTAATGCCTTTAAACTTTCGCCCGTTCATCAGGTTCTTATTGAAAAGAGCGTTAAGGGATATAAAGAAATCGAATTTGAGGTTATGCGCGATTCCAATGATAACGCTATAACTATATGCGGTATGGAAAATATAGACCCCGTTGGCGTTCATACGGGTGACTCGTTGGTTGTAGCCCCCATTATGACCCTTAATGACCACGACCTTAAGATGCTCAACGATAGCGCCATTAAAATCATCCGCGAACTAAAAATTGAAGGCGGCTGTAATGTTCAGTTTGCCCTTAATCCTGATAGCAGCGAATATTATCTTATTGAGGTTAACCCCAGAGTTTCCCGTTCTTCTGCCTTGGCGTCTAAGGCATCGGGATATCCTATCGCAAGGGTAACCGCCAAAATTGCTGTTGGTATGGCACTTGAAGATATTTCTATAGCCAATACTAACGCCGCTTTTGAGCCCCGACTTGACTATGTTGTGGCAAAATTACCCCGTTTCCCCTTTGATAAATTTGCAAGCGCCAAAAACACCCTTGGAACACAGATGAAGGCAACGGGTGAGGTTATGGGCATTGGCTCTAATCTTGAAGAATGTCTTTTAAAATCAGTTCGCTCTCTCGAAACGGGTGTGGACCACTTCTATATGCCCAAATTCTCTGCTATGAGCCGTGATGATATGTTTGAATACCTTAAGGAATTTAAGGATGATAATATTTTCTGCGTAGCTGAGCTTCTAAGACAGGGCGTTTCTACAAAAGAACTCCACGATATAACCAAAATCACCGAATATTTCCTTATCGCAATTAAAAATATTACCGATATGGAAAAGAAATTATCGGAAAATAAAGGTGATATTGAAGTTCTTCAGTCCGCTAAAAAGATGGGATTTGGCGATAAGTTTATAGCAAAACTTTGGCAATTAAAAGAAATTGATATTTATAATCTCCGTAAAGAAAACGGTATCATCCCCGTATTTAAAATGGTTGATACCTGCCATACAAATGCTTATATTCCATACTTTTATTCATCTTATACAGATGAAAATGCTTCAATACTTACCGATAAAAAGAAGATTGTTGTTTTGGGCGCGGGCCCCATCCGTATAGGTCAGGGCGTGGAGTTTGACTATTCTACGGTTCACGCCGTAACAACAATTAAAAATTCGGGATATGAAGCCATTATTATCAATAATAACCCCGAAACCGTTTCTACGGATTATACTACTGCAGATAAACTCTATTTTGAGCCCCTGACTCCCGAAGATGTTATGAATATAATTGATTTTGAAAAACCTGAAGGAGTTATCGCATCTTTAGGCGGTCAGACCGCAATTAATCTTGCAGAGCCCCTTATGAAAAGGGGAGTTAAGATAATCGGTACCGATTGTGAGGCCATTGAGAAAGCGGAAAACCGTGATAGTTTTGAAAAAATTCTTCATGAACTCGATATTCCTCAACCCAAAGGCCGCGCTGTTACCAAAATTGAAGACGGTATTGCCGCCGCCAAAGAAATCGGTTACCCCGTTCTCGTTCGCCCCAGTTTCGTTTTGGGCGGTCGTGCAATGCAGATAGTAGGTAGCGAGGAGCAACTTCGCCACTACCTTAAAACCGCAGTTGAAATTGATGAAGATAAACCCGTTCTTGTCGATAAATATATTCAGGGTAAAGAGGTTGAAATAGATGCCATTTGTGATGGCAGAGATATATTCGTGCCGGGAATTATGGAACTCGTTGAGCGTACAGGTGTTCATAGCGGCGACTCAATAAGCGTATATCCTACGTTCAGTATCTCCGATAAGGTTAAGGGTACTATTCTTCGCTATGCAAGGCAACTTGGTCTTGGCATAGGCATAATAGGTCTTTATAACATTCAGTTTATTGTGGATAAGGATGATAATGTCTTCATTATCGAGGTTAATCCCCGCTCTTCAAGAACGGTACCGTTCCTTTCTAAAGCTACGGGTTATAGTTTAGCCGATATTGCCACCGAGGTTATCCTCGGCAGGTCATTAAAAGAGCAGGGAATATTCGATATTTATCCTAAGGAAAAGGATAGATGGTATGTTAAGGTGCCTGTTTTCTCCTTTAATAAAATCAGAGGTCTTGATGCATATCTTTCACCCGAAATGAAGTCAACGGGTGAAGCCATAGGTTACGATGATAAATTAAACCGCGCTCTTTATAAAGCTTTGCAGGCATCGGGCCTAAAGGTGAAAAATTACGGTACTGTTTTCGCAACAATAGCCGATAAAGATAAGGAAGAAGCTCTACCGTATATCCGCAGATTTTATAACCTCGGTTTCAATATAGAGGCAACTTCGGGAACTGCCGAATTCCTAAAGAAAAACGGAATTCGCACCCATGTTCTCAAGAAAATCAGTGAAAATAGCAACGAAATACCCGATGCCATCCGTCAGGGTCATATCGCTTATGTTATCAATACCAAAGATATTGATGCGGGTGTTTCAAGGGATGGTCAAGAGATAAGAAAATGCGCTACTGAAAATAATGTTAATAT
>JAZNFF010000049.1:0-9599 GCA_045588995.1 Acutalibacteraceae bacterium | reverse complement strand
TTTTTATCCCCGTTTTTAATGGCATTATTATATGTAGCTTCAATAATATCCCTTCTTGCAACCGTTTCGGCATCATCAAGGAAATAGGGACGGGACATTATTATAATAGGTAGGTCTGGGTGGGCATCCCTTATAACCTTAAAGAAGGTTTCGTGGGTATCCTTTAAATGCTCAAGGGAGGGGGCGTTATAATCGTAATCATATACAAAAACCGACATATCAAGATTTTTGATATACTCACTGGCTTGGGGTTCAGCTTTAGCGCTGCCCGCGTAGCCGAGATTAAGAAAGTCGCAGTCAAAACGGCGGGAAACGAAACCCTGATATGAGTTGCCTGGGCGGGATGCGCATCCCCCTTGGGTAATGGAAGAACCATAGTAAACGATGGGCTTTTCTATGGTGTAAGGGCGGGGTGCCTCTACGACGGCATCGTTTTTAAGACCAATTTGCAAATCGATAACGTTGCTGTAAAGAGGGAAGTTGATGCAAACATTTTTCATTTCCCCGTTTCCTATATTTACAGAGCTTACATATCCGTCTTTTTTATCAAAAGGCGGAACAAAGGAGCCGCGGTAAACCGAGGAACCGTCCTCATTTTCTAAATATAGATCAAAGCCCGATGAGCCCACTCGGCACATATGGGAATAATTGGGAATTCCGCTTTGTTTAAATAGAATAGTAACGGTAGGACTATTTGTCTTAAAGCGTACGCGGCCGCCGGCGGTATTGTAGTTAAGCCAGGTAACATTGAAACTTACCTCTTTGGAAACTGCGTGGTCCATACGGCAGTATTGTCCTTGGGGCTCGGCTTCGGTTACCTGCTTTTTAACCCCGTAAATTTTAAAGGGCTCTTCTTCGGCATTTCGGAAGGTGATACCCTTCTGGTCATATTCCTGCTTTACCTTAAAATTAGGGTCCAGCTCTTCAATATTAGGCATAACAACACCTCTATATTCAGATAAGTTTTTATTAAGTATAACATATAAATATATAAAATTAAAGATAAAAAACAAAAAATCATATTTTTTGAATTAGTGAAATATACTTCTTGTACCAAAATAAAACAGCCGAGTTTAAACTCGACTGTTTCGTTTATATAAAATAATTAAAGAGAAGAAAAAATGATATATGTTTTATTTAATCAAGACAGAGAATCCAGGTTTATCGTTTGTAATATTTCTACGTCTTTAGGGTCTGAACTTTTAGGATTGACCAACCTTATTTCGTTTTTAAAGCTATCATATCCAACCGCGGTGCTAAAATTATAATCATCATTAAATAATTTTTCTCCGGTTTTTGCATCTGTAATATTTGCATGAACGACAATGTCACTATCTTGTATCCCATTAATTAAAAGCTGATAATCTGCGCAGCATTGAAAAGCAAATATCAAATTGATAACATCCGAATCTATAGTTTTTTTATTAAACTCAACCGATACACTCTTATAGTCGGAAGCGTATATTATGCCTTCTTCTTTGTGCTGCGTAATCTGATAGCCCCATTTATCACGGAACAAACTTTCCCTTTGCTCCTCAGTCATAAAGATTAACAGATTTCCATTCTTATCCACTTTTGATGACGTAAAACGCCCATACCAAATGGTTGAACCGCCTCGCGTCGCATGAAACTCCTCAGGGGTACAATCAAACGTCCATTCTGTTTCTTGCGGCGAAAAAATATATTTAGTGGTTTTGGGGATACTCATAAGTATTCCAATAATTAATGATAACACTGCCATACAAAACCATACTTTTTTCATATATATTTCCCCTCCCAATCAAATTGTTTAAGCAGGAACAAGTTTTCCCCTGTGTTCCTTTAACACACAGAACCGTCCCCTGTGTTCGTCCGCTAACTGTCACCTTGCATTTTGTCAAAGTGAATGTATATCGCCTCATCTGGCCAAGTCGCAGTATACATAATTTCTTTGGTTTCCTCATTGAACAAAGTTACGGTAACCGAAATTGTTTCCGGGTCTTTGCCACTAAATAACTGGCGATCTCCCATATCATTCACAAGATATATCGGAATTTCTTCCCATAAAATTTTTCTGATTTCGGTTTCGGTACCACTTATGGTAAGAGCCGTATAATCATCAGCTATTTCTACCCCATCGATTTTTTCAAACATTTTATACTCGTAATTGTTATGAACCAGTCTTGCTCTTTCCTGCCATTTCGTTAAATGCAGAACCAAATTACCGTCCTTAATTTCAGCACGGTCGCGAAAATCTTCGCAGTAATTATAACAATCATAAAAGGTATCGAAAAACTCTTCGGGAGTTTTACCAAAAAGAGCTTCAGTCATTCTGGGTGAAAGCTCATATGTTGTGCGTAGCATAAATAATTTTATCACCAAAAACGACAATACAGAAATCGCAACAGCACACAACACACCGATTATTAATACTTTTTTCTTCAAAACACATCACCATGCCACATTGTTTTTTAAAGCAACCGATTCTAAAACCATTGGTTCAAACAAAATTCGCATAAATCAGAATAAGCTATAAGGTTTATTAAAATATCAGTTTATCATCAATGGGAAGCGACCATATTACCCACCGTAGTAAAGGCACTGCTCATTGCGGCTGCGGCGCCTGCTAATGCAGAACCATACATTATTGCCGCAACCACAACAAGTGCCGCTACTCCTAATCCTAGGCCCGTAACAACCGCTTCTGCTACCTCATCCGCTGTTAAATTATTGTTTTGTTGATTATTATAAGTATGAGAAATCCCCACAGTCGATGATACTGAATTATTATATTTATCCACAGTTGAAATAGTATATTCAGCAGAAAAACTATCTTGACGCATTCCATAAAACTCTGCAGTAACACACAGAACCGTCCCCTGTGTTCCGAAGATCCATCTCTTTGTGCTATTTAATGTGTTGATTAAGAGAGAAGAGAACCGTCCCCTGTGTTCCCTGTGTCTTCTCATCTCCATATGGAAACGAAATTTCGCTTTCATCCGATTCTATTTTTGGTGGATACGGAATTTCACTTTCATCAACGTTTTCCTCAACAAGTTCAAAAGTTATTTTCTCTCCAACCCAAAAATAGGTAGTTTCTTCAATGGTAACTTCGAATTTTCCTTCGCTACAATCCATTCCCCAATTTTCCAAGCAAGGAGTTGTTGCGTTTTTCCAGTAATCAGAAGAACGATAACATAACATTCGATGCCCATTAAAAAACCAAAAATAAACATCGATTTCTTGATTATTTATATTTATACTGCCGTAACCATTTTCATCATCTGCTATGTATATAGTAATACTTTTATCCTCCGATTGCCATTTGGTATTTGGGAAAAACTGAGGAGAATTTTCATCAACATCTGTACATCCACAACAGAATGTCACAATTATTAAAATTGATAAAAAAATTGTTAAGATTTTTTTAGACAACTAATATATCCTCCCTACATTTTAGGCAAATTTAAAAAATCATAATTAGGAGATATAACACACAGAACCGTCCCCTGTCTTCATGTCTTCTCTTAACGATAATACGGCCACATAAATTCGCTTGCGGAACCCGTATTAGACCAAAACGTTTTCCATTTAATAAGTTCCCAATTTTCATCACTGCCTTTTTTGAAAGTTAACAAATCACCCGAATCGGAAACATAAAAAACTTTAGCCGTATTGTTATCGTATGAAATGACCCTATAATATTTTGCATCCGTTAATATATTTGTCTGTTTTTGTAAATCGTTAAATTCGTCACCATATCTTAAAGTCAAAACTTCCGCTTTAATATATGGAAAAACACAAACAACTAAACATACCGCACAGACGAATATAATCAAAACAGATTTTTTCATTTTAATGCCTCTCCCATTAAATCGTAAAAATATTCCACATCAGTTCCAAAATCATTGGGACTGGGATTGCCATTTGGTATTTGGAAAAAACTGAGGAGAATTTTCATCAATCTCCATACAACCTGAGCAAAACATCACAATTAGTAAAACTGCTAATAAAATAGTTGAGATTTTTTGAACAACCAATATATCCCCTCCCTACATTTTAGGCAAATTTAAAAAATCATAATTAGGAGATATAACACACAGAACCGTCCCCTGTGTTCGCTTCTTTAATAAGAGTACCGCCCGTAGTGGTTAATCTTCGTTTGGTTACCCTCTTAAGTTCATCATAAGTATACCACATTTTTTGGTTCTTTGCAAGGTCTGTTTCCGTCGAAATCTGACCTGTATAAATAACTAAAAAGAAGAAAATATGATATATGTTTTATTTAGTTAACACACAGAACCGTCCCCTGTGTTCCCAAAAAACAACTGTTGTTTTTTCAGGCCTTCGACAATATTTTGTTGTAAATAATTGGAAATTGTTATATAATTAATAATATGAAAACAAACCGTTATAGGGAGTTGCAAAATGTTATGAAAAAACTACTTAAAATAGCCGCTTTATTGGTTGCTGTTACAATGCTTTTTACAGGGTGCGGCGAAACCACACCCAAAGATTATAAGGGTGAATTTATTCCGCTTGACGAATCAAATCAAGATGAAAAAGGTTATTATCGCGGCGGCACATACACCAATGAGTATTTTGGCTTTTCATTCGATTTGGATGAAAAATGGGGTATAAGCAACGATTTGAATCATAGTGATAAAACACCTATGCTAACTCTGACTAATTCAACCACTTATCAAACTATATACATTTGGTTCTATGACCTTCCTTTCGAATATAAAAAATTTCCAAATAAGAAGCAGGTTGCAAAAGAAACTAAACGGTCATTTGAAGGATATATTAGAGTGTTTGGTGAAAACGGCGTATTTGAAGCCAAAGGAGATATTTTTGAACAAGAATTTGAATTTTTGGGCAAAACCGTTAACGCGCTTGGCACAAATGCTTATGTGCCCCGAATGAATTTTGATAACCAGCATTTTAATTTCGTTATTATAAAAAGCGGTCTTGCGATGCATATTACCCTTGAGGGACAAGATGCAGATGCCGTCCAAACCACATTGGATGAATGTTTTAAAAGCATAAAATAATAACATATACAAACGCACCCCTCTTTTAACTGCAAGAGGGGTGCGTTCCTTTAAACCATATTTTATATTGTTAGTAACCGTTTAATGCAAAAATATTCTTGAATAATATTTATTATCTTGGTCATTTACTCAACTATGGATTCATATAAAAACGGAAACAATAAAAGTAATATCGCCGCAACTAATGTCAACCCTTTAGAATTTCCTTCGTGGATTACCCCTTCGCCTTGGGTTGGTGGCATCCCGGAATTTTCTGGATAATTAGGGTTGCCCTCTTTCATATAATCCACATCATTTAAAGAAGGATTGTCCCAAATACTACATTGCCCGTATTTATCCGTGCGCATTACAGGGCAATTTGCAGCATAAGCAAAGGCATTATTAACACACAGAACCGTCCCCTGTGTTCCTTTCTTCTTTTTGCATCAACTTTTCGCATAATAGCGAAAAGCTCAAAAACATATACGGATAAATAAAAAAGCCTAAGCCGCAATAAAAGCACAAAAAAACATCAAGTAATGGTGTTTTGTAACTAAAAATAATCTTTGAAGCATTGTCGTTAATAGCAGTTTTTATTGATTCTGATATTGCTTTAAGCAACCAATAAATACCCGTAGCTAATAGTTGCCATAATATAAACGAAAGTTGCAATAACTCCTCTTTAATGAAAATCTTAAAGCGTTTCATCGTTTCAAACGAGCATAATATTGTTTCTTTAGCGGGAGCTTCATTTTTCGCAAAGTAATAATTGCAGATGAAAAACTTGTAATTAACATATACGGCTATCGAACTTAAAATTAATTTAGCGACCAAAAATGCTTCTTGCGGAATTAAGAAAGGTAAATACCAAATAACAAAACCTTCAACCTTAATTAACATATAAATTAAATGCACTAACCCTGGAATAAAGTTTATTAATATGATTTGCTTGATATTTGATAAAGTTAAAAACTTCTTTATGGATTCATTAATGTTTTCGGTATTCCCATCAAGGAGTAAAATACCCACCTTATACATTACTGTCAGCGTAACGGGCATAAAAACAAATGTAGATACAAAAAGCGCGGGTACAAGCCAAAGAAAATCCTCTGTTTCGTTAACAGACAGTATTTCCTGCCATTCCCCTAAACCAAACGCCTCGGCAAATATAAATTGCAAAGCGATAGAACACATATATGCAAAAGTCGGCAATACAAATATTCTAAAATTGCTGATAAGTGTGCTTTTGGCTTTAACTTTAATTTCTTTAATTGTTCTTAACAACACTATTACCACCTTTAATTAATAAAAGCTATATAACACACAGAACCGTCCCCTGTGTTCTATTCCTGCTTCACCTTAAAATTAGGGTCAAACTCTTCAATGTTAGGCATTACAACACTCCTATTTGGGTAAGTTTTATTAAGTATACCATAAAACTATATGAAATTAAAGACAAAAAACAAAAATCATACTTTTTTGAATTAGTGAAATATATTCTTTGTACCAAAATAAAACAGCCGAGTTTAACCTCGGCTGTTTCGGTTATATAAAAATAATTAAAGAGAAGAAAAAATGATATATGTTTTATTTTGTTAACACACAGAACCGTCCCCTGTGTTCTCGATTATAAATTTTTCAGAAAACACTGATTGACATCTAATAAGTGCTGTATTATAATGTTCACAACATATTTCTAATGAGGTGATATTGGTGACTGAGTTCGAAATGATGAAACCATTAACCCATATGGGAACACAAAAAATTGTCACAGAACGTTTGATTTTACGGAAATTCAATATAGATGATTACAGTGATATGTTTACTTGGGCTAGTAATCCGGAAGTCGTCAAATTTCTTTCATACAAGCCACATGAATCACCCGAACATACTTTAGCGTTATTAAAAATTTGGGTAAAAGGCTATGAATCAAAAGAAGTATACAATTGGGCAATTGAATACAATGGTATAGTAATAGGCAGTATCAGCGTCGTTGAAAGCGACAACAAGTGCTTTAATTGTCATTTGGGCTGGCAAGTAGATAAGCCCTATTGGAATATGGGAATTATGACAGAGGCAGCCAAAGCAGTTGTTAATTTTCTTTTTGAGAAAGTAGGTTATGACCGTATTTCATCTGGTTGTGATTCAAGAAATATAGGTTCCGGTAGAGTAATGGAAAAGATAGGTATGAAACACGAAGGAACTTTGAGAAGGTACTGTTATCAAAAAGACGGTACTATAGGCGACAAAAAACTATATGCAATTCTAAAATCGGAATGGGATAAACATTAAACAGAAAACGGCCTCTTTTGAGGTCGTTTTTTATAACACACAGAACCGTCCCCTGTGTTCGAGTGAAATATACTTTTTGCACCAAAATAAAACAGCCGAGTTTAAACTCGACTGTTCATTTGTATAGATGAGAAAAACAATTCTTAATTAAATATCTTTTCAAGCACTCCTATAAGGGCTTGCGCCATAGAGAAAAATCCTAAATCGTTAGGGTGACAATCATCAACGGTTCCATCGTTACCGCAAAGGGCCATAAGCTGTTCACCGTTTAGAAAATAAACGTTTTTATCGCCGTTTGCAAGGGCGTTTTTGTATGTGGTTTCAATTATTTCTCTTCTGGTTACGGTATCTTTATCATTAATGCAACGGGGTCTTGACATTATTATAATCGGTAGTTCGGGGTTGGCGTCTCTGATATCCTTAAAGAATTTTTCGTGAGTTTCTTTAAGATGTTCAGGCGTTGGGGCGTTATGGTCATAATCATAAACAAAAACCGACATATCAAGATTTTTGATATATTCGCTGGCTGCTTTCTCACCCTTTGCGTTTCCCGAATAGCCGAGATTAAGAAAGTCACAGTCAAAACGGCGGGAAACGAAACCCTGATATGAGTTGCCCGGGCGGGATGCGCATCCCCCTTGGGTAATGGAAGAACCATAGAAAACAATGGGCTTTTCGATGGTATATGGCTTAGGCGCCTCTAAAACACAATCATTTTTAATGCCTATCTGCAAATCAATAACATTACTATAGAGCGGGAAGTTGATGCAAACGTTTTTCATTTCCCCGTTTCCTATATTTATGGAGCTTACGTAACCGCTTGTACTGTCGAACGGCGGGATAAATGAACCTTTGTAAATCGACGTGGCGTCATCCCTTTCGAGATATAGGTCAAAGCCCGATGAGCCCACTCGGCACATATGGGAATAATTGGGAATTCCGCTTTGTTTAAATAAAATAGTAACGGTAGGACTATTTGTCTTAAAGCGTACGCGGCCGCCTGCGGTATTTCTGTTAAGCCAATAAGTTCCATCACTTACCGTCCTTGCAGCCGCATCATCCATGCGGCAATACTGACCTGAAGGACGTTCTTTTGTGGATTGTTTTTTAACCCCGTAAATTTTAAAGGGCTCTTCCTCGGCATTTCTGAAAGTGATGCCTTTTTGGTCATATTCCTGCTTTACTTTAAAATTAGGGTCCAGCTCTTCAATATTAGGCATAACAACACCCCTAAAACATAGTTTTCATTAAGTATAGCATATAAAAATGTAAAATCAAATATAAAAAACAAAAAATCATATTTTTCTTGACATCTTGCTTTTTGTGTGATAGAATGTTCAAGCCGCATATTGTGGGCTTTTTAAGTTGCGCCTAAATTTCGGGTGCGCGCCTATTGTAGCGAGACTGAATAAGAAGCAGGTGGAAAAGAATGTACGCAATTATCGAAACCGGAGGAAAGCAGTACCGTGTTGAAAACGGTGATACTATCTATGTTGAGAAGCTTAATGCCGAAGTTGATGAAGAGATAACCTTTGATAAGGTTGTAGCTGTAAGCAACAGAACTCTCAAAGTAGGTAAGCCCTATGTTAAGGATGCTTTCGTAAAGGGTACCGTTGTTAAGAACGGTAAGGGCAAGAAGGTTACTGTATTTACCTATAAGCCCAAGAAGGGTTGTGCCCGCAAGATGGGTCATAGACAGCCCTATACAAAGGTTCTTATTACCGAAATCGGTTAATTATCGATTGATTATGGGTTAATTATGACCAGTGTTAAATTTTTAGAAAAGCAAAACCGTATATGCGGTTTTGAATTGAGCGGTCACAGTTCGGAAGATTATAGTGACCAAGAGGGAAAGATAGTTTGCTCGGCTGTTTCTTCGGCGGCTTATATGGCGGCCAACACCGTAACGGAAATTATCGGTGATAAATGCGAAACGCAGGTAAACGATGGGTTTATGAGAATTTTCTGTGAAAATCCGAGTGATAAAACCATTTCGGTGTTTGAGGGTTTTAAGCTTCATATAACCGAACTTTCCAAAGAGTATAGAAAACAAATACGAATTATCACGGAGGTGTAAATCATCATGTTGAAGATAAACATTCGCCTGTTCGCTCACAAGAAGGGAATGGGTTCTACCAAGAACGGTCGTGACAGTGAGTCCAAGCGTCTTGGTGTTAAGAGAGCAGACGGTCAGTTCGTTCTCGCAGGCAACATTCTCGTTCGTCAGAGAGGAACACATATCCACGCAGGCAATAACGTAGGCCGCGGCTCTGATGACACCTTATTTGCTCTTAT
>JAZNFF010000048.1:0-16517 GCA_045588995.1 Acutalibacteraceae bacterium | reverse complement strand
GGACAGGATACGCTCACATCGGCGAGAATTCTGCCTTCCGCCTCGGTTATATCAACCGTTTCGCTCGGCTTTAAAAGCGCTTCTTTGGGGGAGTAAATCCTTTCGGGTTTAGGGGCGGAAAGTGTGTTTTCGCAAGGGCTTGGAGGAACGGTGAGGGCCCTTGCTACCGCTCTTATATCCTTTATGGAATTTTCCGGGGTAAACATCAAAACGGTGAAATCGGAGGACTCATACTCGTACTCTATATTGTGTTTCTTAAGTTCCTCGCCGAGAGAAACACCGAAATTTTTAAGCGTCAGTTTTAAAGGGTCGCTGTCCAAAACACAAAATCCCCGTTTTTTAAGAAGAGATTTTAACCCGTCAATTTCCATTATAATTTCGGATAATCTTTCTCTGTATCCCTTTTCCAAATAGGAATTTGCAAGGTCTAAAGAAGCGAGGATTAAATATGATGGACTTGTGGAGCAGAAAAGCGACAGAGCATTTTTGCTATCCTTTATATAATCATAGTTGCCTATATGCAGATAAGCCCCTCCCGTTAAAACGGGCAGAGTTTTATGGGCCGAATCGGAGCACATATCTGCGCCAAGATGCAGCGGGTGAATGGTATCTTCTAAAAAATTAAGGTATGCCCCGTGAGCGTTGTCAACAATCAGAGGAACACCGAAGTTATGAACTGCATCGGCGATACTCTTTATATCAAGCATATTGCCGAGATAATCGGGACTTGTGATATAAACCGCAAAGGCACCGCTTTCTTTCACGGCTTTCTCTGCATCTTCGGCGGAAATTTGACACTCGCAAAGGGAAAACTCATCCGCTTTAGAATATATCCAAAAAATATCAATATCTAAAAGCGCGCAGGCATAGATAAATGCCTTATGGGCGTTCCTCGCGGCCGCAATTACGGGGCGGCCCTTCTCGTTCTTTCGATTTTTAAGGGCGAGATAGAGCATCGCTTTTATACACTGCGTAGATCCTTCGGTGCAGTAAAGGGTTTTTAAAGAGCCGAAAATACGAGTGGCGTTTTCTTCCGATTTTTTTATGATTCCATTGGCTTCAAATAGGGAATCCGCCCCCGAAATCTCGGTTATATCATATTTTTCTGCGCCTAAAAATCCCTTACCCTTATGCCCCGGCATATGCAGTCGCGCGCCGCGCTTTTTAGCATAAGATTTAAGAAAATCGTAAATAGGTGTATTCATAAAATTTATTCAAATTCCTTTGCAACTTCCAGCGCAATGGCGCATTCCATACGCTTTTTAAAGAGTTCGCAACCGTATCCGTAAATACCGTTTATAGAGCCGGTGGCGTGATAGGCATTGGCGGCGCAACCGCCCGAGCAGTAAAGTTTTGCCCAGCAATCGCGACATTCCTCTCTTGAATAAGCGTTGCAACTTTTAAACTCCGTTACCTTTTCCATATTGGTAACGCCATCAAAAATATTGCCAAGTTTAAACTTCTCGTCGCCAACAAACTGATGGCAGGGATAAAGGTCGCCCCAAGGGGTAACGGCCATATATTCGGTACCGCTTCCGCAACCCGAAATACGCTTATAAACGCAAGGTCCGCCCTTTAAATCTATCATATAGTGATAGAATGTGAACTCTTTTCCTTCCTTGCGGCGAGAGAGCATCAGGTCGGCAAGACGCTCATATTGGTCATAGATTATGGGCTTATCTTCCTCGGTGAGAGCGGATTTATCTGTTGGGGCGCAAACAACGGGCTCCATACTGATTTTATCAAAGCCAAGGTCCAGCATAACCTCAATATCTTTAAGGAAATCGGGATTTTTATGGGTAAAGGTGCCGCGCATATAATATTCCTTATCGCCCCGCTCCTTTACAAATTTCTGGAACTTGGGAACAATATTATCGAAACTGCCTTTGCCGTTATAATCAACTCTCACGCTATCGTGAATTTCCTTTCTTCCATCCAAACTTAAAACCACATTATGCATTTCGCGGTTGGAAAACTCGATAACATCATCATCGATAAGCATACCGTTGGTGGTTAGGGTAAAGCGGAAATTTTTGCCCTTTTCTTTTTCAATGCTTCGAGCATATAAAACCAGTTTCTTTACAACATCCCAGTTCATAAGGGGCTCGCCGCCGAAAAAGTCCACCTCTAAATTTCTGCGGTTTCCCGAATTTTCAATAAGGAAATCGAGGGCTCTTTTGCCCACTTCAAAACTCATAAGCGCGCGGTCGCCGTGGTATTTACCCTGACTTGCAAAACAATACTCGCAATTAAGATTGCAGGTATGAGCCACGTGCAAACAAAGGGCTTTGACAATATTTTTGCTACGGTCTTTGAGGGTATCGGCCATGGGCTCAAAGGTATCGGGGGTAAAAAGTTTGCCCGCCGCCTTCAAGTTTTCAATATCTTCAATGCAAAGCAGTATTTCTTCACGGGTTACATCGGGACGGCCACCGTATTTAGCGAGGATAAAATCTATAATATCTTCCTTTGATTTACTTTCGTAAAGTGAGATTATATCATAGGCCACTTCATCAACCGCGTGAACTGCGCCCGAACAGGTATCGAGAACGATATTAAAACCGTTTTGTTTATATTGATGCAACATATATTTCTCCAAAAAAATAAATTAACAAAGAAAAATGCCGCATAACTGCGGCATTTAAACTTATTAGTCGTTATCCTTGTTTTCGCACTGCTGATTTGCAATACCGCAACTTGTTTTGCAAGCAGATTGGCAAGAGGTCTGGCATTCACCGCAACCGCCGTTTTTAGCGCTTTCGCAAAGATTACGGGTTTCGATAGTTTTAATTCTTTCCATAATATATACCTCCATATAGGGTAAAAATTTACGATATAAGTATATCATACCTTAAAAACCTTGTCAAGAAAGAAAGAAAATAAAATGGTTTGACAAAAAGAGAGTTTTAGGGTATCTTTATATATGCATCTTTAACACTTTAAATCGGAGAAATTCAAATGGAAAACAAAAGGAAATTTTCATCCCGTTGGGGATTTATACTTTCTGCCGTCGGAAGCGCGGTTGGTATGGCAAATGTATGGGGTTTTCCTGCAAAAATGGGGCTTAACGGCGGCGGCGCCTTTTTGGTTGCATATCTGTTTTTCGTGGCCCTTTTCAGTGTTGTAGGCCTTTCTGCAGAGTATGCCATAGGCAGAAGAGCGGGAACAGGAACGCTGGGCTCATATAGAAGCGCCTTTTCTTCAAGAAGTAAAAAACTTGAAAAGTTGGGCGGAGCAGTGGGTTGGCTGCCGCTTGTGGGCATCGTGTGTATATCCATAGGTTACGCTATAATTATTTCCTATGTTTCTAAGGCCTTTGTAAGTTCGGTTACGGGAGAATTGATGAAGGCCGATACAAGCTCCTGGTTCGGCAGCTTTTCCTCCAAAGATTATTCCGTTATTCCTTTCCATATTATAGTGGTGGTGGTTACACTGCTCACACTTATAGTAGGCGCCAAGGGAATTGAAAAGAGCAATAAAATTATGATGCCCGTGTTTTTTGCGGTGTTTGTAATTCTGGCCATAAGGGTTGCCTTATTGCCGGGGGCTATGGATGGCTATAAATTTATGTTTACTCCCGATTGGTCGGCCCTTAAGAAACCAATGGTATGGATTTGGGCTATGGGACAGGCATTTTTCTCCCTTTCCATAACGGGCGGAGGTATGCTTGTTTACGGCGCATATCTTGATGAAAAGGAAGATGTTATTAAACTTTCTGTCCGCACGGCGCTTTTCGATACCATTGCGGCTTTGGTGGCATCTCTTGTTATTATTCCTGCTTGCTATGCCTATGGGCTTGATGTTGGGGCAGGTCCCGCCCTTTTGTTTGTAACGCTGCCGCGAATTCTTCAGGATATACCCTTTGGTATAATTTTCGCTATAATTCTTTATGTTGCTATGATATTTGCAGGTGTAAGTTCTCTTCAGAATATGTTTGAGGCGGCCTGCGAATCCATTGAGTATAGATTCCCGCGCCTTAAAAGAAAATTAATTTTGGTGATTTTGGGCGCTGTTTGCCTTGGTGTCGGCATTAATATGGAAACCATAAATAATTGGGGACCTTGGATGGATATAGTTTCTATTTATATAATCCCCATAGGCGCGCTTCTCGGCGCTATAAGTTGGTTCTTTATTATGCGAAAAGAAGATTTGCTTTATGAAATCAATAAAGGCAGCGATAAAAAGCGGGGAGCAATTTGGTACTATATCGGAAAATATTTATATGTTCCTTGCGCGCTTATTCTTTGCATAGTGGCGCTATTTATGGGTATAGCATTTTAAGAAGTAGGGCGGGAACCAAAGGTTTCCGCCTTTTATTTTGCAGAAACCTCTAAAAAGTAAAAATATTGACATTTATGGAGCATATAATATAATAAAATTAAGATAAATATCGGCAAAAACGCATTTTAAAAGAAAGAGAGGAACAATTATGAGCAAAAAATACCGTCTGTCAATAGCGCTCGATGTAGATGACTTATTGATGGAATGCACCTCTTATGCCATTCGTCTTGCCAATGAAAAATATAAATTCAATCCGCCTATGACCATTTATGAAAAGCAACATTGGGGCAAAATGGGCACCAGAGCGGATTCAATATATCCTTATTTTGAAGATGCGGAATTTTATCGCGCACAACCCGTTTACGATGGTGCAAAGGAGTTTGTAAAACGCCTTTGCGAGATGGCCGATGTTTATATCTGCACCGCAGTCCCCCCTGAGTTTATGGGAATCAGGGCGCAGCGGATCTTAGAGGAGTTTCCCGAAATTAACCGAAATCATATCTATATGGGATTCGGAAAGGATAAAATTCATACCGATATCCTTTTTGATGATGCGGTGCATAATATTCTCAATTCGGGCGCCCGTCACCCCGTGCTTATGCGAAGACCTTGGAATGAGGAGGCAACGGGAATGTTGGCGGTAAATAACTATGATGAGTTTTTAAAACTCGTTGAGGTTATCGCCGAAAGTTATTCTGTAGATGTTCCGGAGGATGCAAACGAGGATATAAATGTTGTGGTCTTGGTCGGCCCCTCGGGAAGCGGTAAATCGAAAATTGCAACCCGTCTGCTTTCTAAAACCGATAGGTATGAGAAACTTGTGAGTTATACGACAAAAGACCCTACGGCAGTCGAGGAAAACAAGTGGTATACCTATGTGTCTTTGGATGAGTTTCGAAATATGTGTGATAGCGGAGAACTTTTATCTTCGACTATGTATGCAGGCCACGGTTACGGCTCCCGCAAAACCGATATTGAGGAAATTCTCTCCCGCGGCAAAAAAGTTCTCACTACAATGGATATCTGCGGAGCGATGTCTTTAAAAACCCATTTTAAAAATGTCATAACCATATATATGAAGCGCGAAAAGAAGGCCCTTATGGCTAATATTCTCCGCAAAAACTCTTCCATCGATGATAAGGTAAATCGCCTTACCGCTATTGAATATGAGCAACTCAATGCCAAACTTTGCGATTATACCGTTAATTTCTCGGATTATAATGATGCCGAGCGTCAACTTATGGATATACTTAATATAGACGAAAAATAAGAGGCAAAAAGGCGCGGATTTTCCGTGCCTTTTTTGTTTTGATGTGATATAATGGTTTTAAAAAGGGGAGTTTTGTATGACCAAAATAATGTTTCTTTGCCACGGCAATATCTGCCGTTCGCCTATGGCAGAATTTATATGCAAGGATATGGCGAGGGGAATGGATATTTATATTGAATCCAAAGCGGTATCCCGCGAAGAAATTGGTAATGGGATTTACCCTAAAGCCGCGGATATATTAAAAAAGCATAATATACCCATTGGGCACCATAGGGCGAGGCAAATCACCCGCGATGATTACGAGGAATTCGATTATGTGATAGTAATGGAGCAGTATAATATGCCCCGACTTCTGCGCATAATCGGCGAAGATGATGAAAATAAGGTGTGTCGACTTTTAGATTTTACCGATAATCCCAAAGATATGGAGGACCCTTGGTATTCGGGCAACTTCGAAAAGGTTTATAGTGAAATAACTGCAGGTTGCAAGGCATTGCTTGATAAGATAAGGAGAGAAAATGTATGAGTATGAAGGATAGATTGCATACGGGAGAACTCTATCTCCCTACCGATAAAGATATTATGAAAAAGCAACTCAGATGCCTTGATAATGTTCATAAGTTTAACCGTATAAATCCCAGCAACATAAAGAAAAAGACAAAGATGCTTAAAAGGATGTTTGCGGAAATAGGCGAGGGCTCGTATATTGAAACGCCTTTTTATTCGAATTTTGGTGGCTCTCACGTTCATTTTGGCAAGAATGTTTACGCTAACTATGGGTTGACTCTGGTGGATGACACCCATATTTACGTGGGGGACTTTACTATGTTTGGACCCAATGTGGTTGTAGCCACGGCGGGACATCCTATTTTACCCGAACTTCGCGAAAAGGGACTTCAGTATAACGCGCCCGTGCATATAGGCAAAAATTGTTGGATAGGGGCTGGAGTTATAATCGTTCCCGGTGTTACCATAGGTGATAATGTGGTAATAGGCGCGGGCAGTATAGTTACAAAGGATATACCGTCCTTAACTGTAGCGGTTGGCAACCCTTGCAGAGTGATAAGAGAGGTCAATGACCGCGACCGCCAATATTACTTTAAGGATAAAAAAATAGATTGGAACGACGATGATATTAAAAATCTATAACGCATAGATTGACAAAAATATTATCTATGATAGAATTAAGTCAGTTAAAATGGTACTGGGGGTACTGTAATGAATTTAAATGAAAAGATAAAATCGGTGCTTAATGTTCCCGCGGCTAATGGCCGAATTAAAGCGGAACTTCGCTTTGCTCTTCGTATAAATGAGGCCGAAGGCGGAAAATACGATGACCTTTTAAATGGTGTTCTCGATAAGTTAATCGAAAAACTTAAAGAAACCAAATTTATATCGGCCGAAATAACCGCCGAAACCGAAAAGGCATTAGAGCCCATTGCGGCGGCGGCAAAAAGTTACAAACTTCATTTGGTTTCCCATGCTCATATCGATATGAACTGGATGTGGGGTTATCAGGAAACGGTTAATGTAACCCTTGATACCTTCCGTACCATGATTCGCCTTATGGCAGAGTATCCCGATTTTACATATTCTCAGTCACAGGCATCTACATACGCCATCTGCGAAGAGTATGACCCCGAACTTTTTGAAGCCATAAAGCAGAGGGTTAAAGAGGGCAGATGGGAAATTACTGCTTCCACCTGGACCGAAGCCGATAAAAATCTTTCGGGCGGCGAGAGTTTAGTTCGTCATAATTTGTATACAAAAGAGTATATGAAGGAAAAATTTGGCTTGACTTCCGAGCAGTTGGCTCTTGATTTTGAGCCGGATACTTTTGGTCATTCCGCCTTTGTTCCCGAAATTTTAAATAAGGGTGAGGTTAAATACTACTACCATTGCCGCGGTAAAGAGCTTATGTATGCATATCGCTATAAAGCTCCTTCCGGCTCTGAGATTATCTGCTATCAAGAACCGTTTTGGTATAACGGTCAGATAGATGATAACTTCTTTGAAGGGTTGCCATCCGTTTGCAAAAAAATCGGAATAAATTCAGGTATTAGGGTTTACGGCGTAGGTGACCATGGCGGCGGACCCACAAGAAGAGATATTGAGCGCATTATTGATATGCAAAAGTGGCCTATTGCTCCAACTATGATTTTCAGTTCTTATCACGCATTCTTCAAGGAACTTGAAGAGATTAAAGATACGCTTCCTGTGGCAGATACCGAGCGCAACTTTATATTTACAGGTTGTTATTCATCTCAATCTGCCATAAAAGGCGGAAACCGACTTTGTGAGGACCGCCTGTATGCGAGTGAAGCCCTTTCAGCTCTCTCGGGTGCATATACCAATAAAAAGGTGAATAATGAAAACTATAAAAAGGCGTGGAGAAAGGTACTCTTTAATCAGTTCCACGATATTATTCCCGGCTCTTGTGTAAGGGATAGCCGCAATCATGCAATGGGACTTTATCAAGAGGCGTTGGCCGCTGCTGATTCCGAGCTTTCAAGGGGTATGCTTTCTTTGGCGGAAACCATAGATAGTTCCGCCTTTATGGAAGACGGCAACAATCTTACCACTTCCGAGGGCGCAGGCGTAGGTTTTGGAAGCCCCCTATCTCAATTTGATTTCCATACTGTTGCGGAATATGGCAAGGGCAAAAACCGAGTTTTACATATTTTCAACCCTACTAATTTTGACCGCGATGAAAATGCTCTTATAACTATATGGGATTGGCAGGGAGATAAATCCCGCCTTGTTTGCGAATCTGCAAAGGGTGAAAAACTTACATACACCATAAAGGGCGGCGCTCACTATTGGAGTCACGATTATATTCGACTTTCGGTTCGCGTAAAGGTTAAGGCATTCGGTGTTGCCACCATTGTTATTAAAGAGGGTGAAGTTAACAATATTCCTCTCGCGCTTCCTGAAACTCGCAATATGTATGAAAGAGTTGAGTATGTTCGCGAAAATGTCCTTGAAAACGATTTAGTCCGTGCCGAGTTTGATAGCAATATGTGTCTTATTTCTCTTATCGATAAAAAAACAGGTAAGGAAATGATAAGAGAAAAGGCAGCGTACTTTGAAAATTATGTTGAAAGCAGCAGAATTTATATGACTAATGCCTGGAGAGAGGGTCCTGCTGTTAAGGTGATAAATATCAATGAGGAAGCAAAGGTGTTTATCGCAGATAAGGATTATGGTACCGCAGTTGATAGCAGTATAGAATATACACTTGAATATAATACAAATAAAATAACTGTTACGGTCACCCTTCAGAAGGATTCATCGGTTTTGGAGTATAATATAAATACCGATTGGCGCGAAATAGGAGCTCACGGTCAGGTTGCGCCTTCTCTTCGTTTTAAATTGCCCTTGGCCTTTAAGGGTGAAAATGCCCTTTATGATATCCCGATGGGCACTATTCTTAGACCGCAGCTTGCTCACGATGTTCCTGCCCGTAATTTTGCCTTTGCGGCAGATGGAGAAGGCAGGGGCGTAGCCCTTATGTGCAATTCTCAAGGCGCATACAGATACTTTGATGATACATTGGGTGTAACACTTATCCGCTCTACCGACCATCCCGACCATCTCCCCGAGTTTGGAAAACACGACCACAGGGTAGCGGTGGGCGTACTTGATGATAATAAGCAGAGCATCTTTGCCGCCGCTCAAATCTTTACTCAACCGCTGATTTCGGCATCGGTTTGCCCCCACAAGGGCACGGTGCCTCCCACTCACCAATGGTTAAAGGTTGAGGGAAATGTTATAGTTTCCGCCCTTAAACCCGTCGAAGACGGAAAGGGTATGATAGTTCGTTTCTATTCGCTTTCCGAAACTGATGAAAAGGTTGCCATTAAACTTTGCGGCAATCCCAAAGCCGCGGCGACGGTTAACTCTCTCGAAAGAGAAATGGAAAAACTTGAAGTTAAGGGTGATACGATTACCCTTATCGCAAAGCCCTTTAGCACCAATGCGGTTAAAATTGAATTTTAATTAAATGAAAAAAGCTCAAAATCCCCGATGTATAACATCGGGGATTTTTGTATATACTTTTTTGGGGTGAATGTTATGTCAAATTTGGCAAAATGGCAAATCGGCGGATTTGTTTTTACGAGCGCACTCGGAACATTATTGCATTTTCTTTATGATATTTGTGGTAAAAGTATAATTTTGGCTCCATTTTCCGCCGTAAACGAATCGACCTGGGAACATATGAAAATTTTGTTTATTCCTATGTTTGTTTATCTTATTATTGAAAATAAATTTATAGGTAATAAATATCCCGATTTGTTTTCCGCTAAACTTATAGGTATCCTTTTAGGGCTCTTACTGATTCCCGTGCTATATTATTCATATACGGGCATTTTCGGTAAAAGCGTTGATTTTATAAATATATCCATATTCTTTATTGTTGCCGCTATTGTTTATTATATAGAAAATCTTCTGATAAAAAACAGAGCGACCTTTGGCCTTAATCCAAAAATCGCTCTTATCATAATTTGCTTAATTGCTTTTATGTTTGCGGTAACCACCTTTATCCAACCTGATATACCTCTTTTTATCGACAGTACAACGGGTAAAAGCGGAATCAGTCATTGATTTTAAATACATCTGCAACTTCGCTTATGGTAACGAATGCGGCCGCATCAATTTCGTGAATTATAGTTCTCATTCGGGAAATCTGAAAACGGTTTACAACAAAATAAATAATGGTCTTATCCGTATTTGAATAGCCGCCTTTTGCGGCTATTTTTGTTGTTCCGCAAGAAAATGCCTCCATTAAAGCCGAACTGATTTCTTCGGGTTTATCGGTAACTATCATAACCGATTTAGAACGATCAAGACCTTCTACTATAAAGTCGATGGTTTTAAGTCCTGCACCGTAGGTAACTATGGAATAAAGGGGCAGTATCCAACTTCCCATAATCATTCCGCAAGCGAGATATAAAATAACATTATAAATCATCACGAATGAGCCAACGGTTAGATTTAATTTTTTAGAGAATATAACCGCCATAACCTCAACGCCGTCAATGGCGCCGCCGTAGCGAATGGTAAGGCCGCTGCCGATACCCGAAATGATGCCGCCGAAAAGGGCGCACAGAAGCAAATCTTCTCCAGCAAGAGGCGAAGCAATACTCACATCAATAGGCAGAATATCATTTATAAGCCAAGAGCCGAGGGAGTAAACCGTAACGGTGAAAATGGAATATATAGTAAATACCGCGCCCTGCTTTTTAAGCCCGAAAAGGAATAGAGGCACATTCAAAACAAGCAAGAAAAACGAAAGGGTGAAAAACTCCGGCGTTATCTGGGAAAGCAGAATTGAGGTGCCCGAAATTCCGCTATCGTATAGTTTAACGGGAGCCAAAAATATGTTAACGCCTATGGCGTTTATACATCCCGCGCAAAATAAGAATATAAAGTTTTTAATACTTAAACTTTTGATTACCGAACTAATCTTTGAAATTTTTTTCAAAATTATTCTCCCTTCTCTATGTCAATTATGACATCGCCCGTATCGGTGGTGATTTCGCATTTGCCGCCTTCTGTTGACTTCGGAACATCAATTCTGCCCGTATCGGTATCGGTAATGAAAATTTTAGGTGTTTTAAGGGTTCCTCTAATGTCACCCGTATCGGTTTCAATCTCGATTTCCTCTGCATCGCAGGAGGTCAAACGCACATCCCCCGTATCTCTTAAAATATTAAACTTTTCTTCGGCTGAAACTTCCTTTAAAATCAAGTCACCCGTGTCACCCTCGGATATTAGATTTTTGCAGTTTATATTTGTCAAAGTGGTTTTGCCCGTGGTCACAATAAGGTTAATGTCGTCCTCGCAGGTAATATTATTAATCTTAATATTTCCCGTTGAACAAGCAAGGTCAAGGTTACGGGCACTTAGGTCGGATAGAGAAATACTTCCCGTTGAAAGCGCAATTTTAATATCCTCGTTAGCCGAGGCAAGACACTTAACGGCGGCGGTGCTTCCCTTGATTTTTATATTTCTAAATTTGAAATTTTGGGGGATTTCCATATCGCCCGTAGCCGTATGAATATCAATAAATGAATATTCTGTTTTGGGTAAATATACCGTGATTTCCGAGGAGCCCAAGGAGAAGAAACTTATATAATCGGTCCAATGTCTTTTGTCTTTGAGCGAAATATTTAATGTCCCATCATTGACCGAAACTTCGTGCTTTTCTTTTTTAGTTTCCTTGCAGATTACCTTGGCGTTCTCGGTATCCGAGGGTAAAAATTTTATATGGGCCGTATCGATTTTTACCGAAATATTTTCAAAATCATCCTGAAATTCGTAGGTTTCGGTTTCGAATTTATCGGTAGATAGTTTCATAAAATCCCATCCTGCAAGGTTCATAGCAAGAGTGAAAACAATAATGCCAGAAAGAGTGAAAACGGTGGCTAAAATAAGCCATATTTTATTGATGATTTTCATTTTGCTTTCTCCTTTCCCATAAATAGTTTTTTAACCAAAAGAAATGTCTTTTTAGAAAGCCAAGCCATACCGCGCGTTGCATATTTAGAGCCGTAAATCATAAATATGGAAATACCGAGAGCGCAAATCCCCATTCCAAGTATAGCGAGGGCGGGAATATAATCCCCTTTGACAGTGAAAATTACTGCCGCGGCAATAAATCCTATTCCGCACGCGGCTACCGATACCGCCGCCGCCCAAAGAACTATCACAACCGCCCAAAATGAAACCAAAACCGAAAGGACTACGGCAAAGGCCGCTAATGCGAGGGATAGCCATAAGGGTGAGCCGAGGATTAAAAGGGTTATACTCAAAGCGCCCATGGGTTTTCTCGTTTTAACCTTTTCTTTAACGATAGCGCCCAAAGGAACTTCCGCCAAGATACCGTCGGCAATTTTTTCTATACTGCCAAGTTCTTTTATGGCTTCCTCCTCCGCCCATCCTTCCTCGATTTTATCATCTATAATTTCATTATAATATTCGAGAGATTCATTTATTATTTTTTCGGGAGCGCCCGAAAGTTTATTTTTTAAAGTTTTTAAAAACTCGAGTTTATCCATTTTTATCCCCCTTTTCTGCATTTATAAAACGGTAAACGGAAAGCACTTCTTCCCATTCTTTTTTGAATTCACTAATTCTGCATTTACCCGCATCGGTTATATGGTAATACTTTCTGATGCGCCCGTTATATTCCGCCGAGTGAACGGTCAGAAGCCGCGCCGATTCCAGTCGCCGCAAAATAGGATAAAGGGTGGATTCGGAAATATCCACGAAGGGTTTTATATCCTTAATTATTTTGTATCCGTAGGAATCTTCGTGCTCTATCGCCGCGAGAACACAAACATCTAAAAGTCCTCTTTTGAGTTGTATATCCATACAATACCTCCCTTCACATAATACTATACAACGCATAGTATGTATTTGTCAATAAAAATCTTCAATGAATTTTTAAAAAATAAAAATGCCTCCCTCTGACGAGGGAGGTGTCAAAACTAAAGTTTTGACGGAGGGAGAGAGCTACTACCCCTCTGTCTTTTGCTATGCAAAATCCACCTCCCCTGACAAGTGGAGGCAAGCATTAAATCTATTTATTTCGATTAGGTGTATCAGAAAGGCAGAGAATATAATCTGCAGAAACATTGAAAAATTTACAATATGCAATAATATCTACATCTTGCAAATGAGATTCGCCTGTTTCAAGGCGAGAAATAGCTCGTTGGCTACGATTGAGCTTTTTTCCTAATGCCGTTTGGGTCAAGGGTATCTCGTAATCTTCTCTTAAAGATTTTATTCTTTCTTGAATAGTCAATATAACCACCTCAACAATATTTTACCACAGACGGAAAACGGCTATTGACATTTAGACGAAAAACGTCTATAATTTTTAAGAAAAAATATTTTTCATTAGGAGGTAGAATATGGCAATATTAGAAGAACTATATAATGGCAATATAAATCCATCAGAGAAATATATAAAAAGAGGAAGTGAATATCATGAGCTTAACGTGGAGCTTGTTGAACAAATAGAAGAGTTTACCCAAGCACTTACCGATGCGCAAAAGCAAAAATATGAAAAAATCATAGAGGGAATATACGGTTTAAATGCTATTATAGAACACGAACGATTTGAAGACGGGTTTTGTTTAGGAGCAAAATTGATTTTAGAAATAATTGGCTACGAGAGCAAAAATTTAATATAAATAAAAACGCCTCCCTCTGACGAGGGAGATGTCAACAAGGTTTATGGAAGGATAGATTAATTTTCTTGATTCATTATAATCTCGCACTTATATTCTTCTTTATCCTTGATAATTTCTTTAACCCTGGGGACATAAATTTTACCCGAAAGGGCATTTTTGATACTAATAATGGGCGAAGTGAGGGTGGCATCTACCTCGGATTTTTCAAAGCTCAAGTCGGCGTTTTCCATTTGGCAGTTTGTAAGCTTTAAATTTTTACAGTAGCAAAGAGGTTGAGTGCCCGAAATTTTGCAGTTAATAAAGGTCAGATTTTCGGAGTACCAGCCAAGATACTCGCCGTTTATAACGCTATCCTCGACTACGATGTTTTTACCGTGCCAGAAGGCATCCTTGGTGTTGAAGTTGCAGTTTTTAAAACGGGCGTTTTCTATATACTGAAAAGAATATTTTCCGTCGAGAGTAACGTTTTCAAATTCCAAATTTTTAGACAGTAGCATAAAATATTCGCTTTTTGCGGAGGTGTCTACCATTTTAACACCATCGTTTTTCCAACCGAATTCGGCGGATATAATATCGGAATTTTTAATATGTATATTCGAGCATTCTCTTAGGGCTTTAATACCATGAAGGCGGGATGAATTAATGCGGATATTCTCGGAATACCATAAAGCCGCGCGGCAATTTTCGTTAAGATGGGTGTTTTCGATAGCGAGATTATTATCGTGCCAGAAGGGATATCGCAAATCCCAGAAGCAGTCCTTAACCTTTATGTTTTTGCTCTCTTTGAAGGCGCTTTCACCGTCGGCTTCCCCTTCAAAACGGCAACCGATGATATGAACCCCATCGCTTTCATAAAATTCCCTTTCATTTTGGAAGGTTTGATTTTTAATTAATTTCATCTGAATTCCCCCAAATTATATCCTTTAAATTATAGTATAAAATTCTCCTAAAGTCAAAGGTAAATAAGTGTTGACAAATATAAATTAGCATTGTATCATTAAGCCAAAAGATGCCTAAAGCCGCTCTTTGCGGTCGGTTTTGACTTTGGCTGATAAGAGGGTTTTATGAAAGAATATTTTCATGAGTTTGCGGCAAGATATGAATTCCCCGAAGAATCGGTAAACGAGATTGTTTTAAACTATGGAAAGGTGGCGGATTTGAAGGAATTCAGCGCCCTTTTAGACGACTTTTATAAAGCTTCTCATATATCTTCCTCCGAGCTGCAAGGCGCCCTTAATAAAATGAGTGAAGAAAAGGGTATTAATCCCTATACGTTATATTTAATTTTCTTTATGTGCCTTTCTCCCCGCATGAAAAAGGAATATGAAAAAGCAGGTATTCCCGAGGAAATATATTTTGAAACTGCCGCCGACCTTAAATATAAGCTTATGGAGTGCCTAAAGGTTGATAAGGTGGTGGGTGTGAGTCCTTTTTATTGGTTTTTCGCCCTTTTTCGTTTGAGGATTTTGGGCTTTGGCCGATTGCAGTATGAAATTAATACCTATCACGGCGAGGATGCCTTTATTGGAGGCCGTAGAGTTAGGGAAGGGGATAAAGTTATAGGAATTCATATCCCATCATCTCAAAAACCCTTTGATAGAGAGTCGCGTATGGCTTCCTATGAAATGGCGTATAATTTCTTCAAAAACGAATTCGAGGACAATACCCCGATTTTTCACTGCGAATCCTGGCTTCTGTATCCGCAAAACAAAGAAATTTTAGGTGAAAAATCCAATATTTCATCCTTTATAGATGACTTTAAAATTGTGAAGAGTTATGAGTATTCCCATAATTTAGATATGTGGCGAATTTTTGGCGCCGATGCCGAGCTTCCGCCTGATAAACTACCGAGAAACACCTCGCTTCAAAGAAAAATGGCCGATTGGTTTTTAAAGGGCCATAAGCTTGGCGGTGGTGAGGGACTATTTATATTCGACCCTGTAAATAAAAAGTTAATAACAGATTAAAAAAGCAGATACACCAAGATGTATCTGCTTAAATTTTTAATAATGATATCTTTTTTTCTTTGCAATCATAAATATTACGCTGAATAAAACTGCCGCAAATTCGGCGACCACGATGGAAAACCAAATTCCTTTAATGCCGAAGATAAGAGGTAAGATTATAATGGCCGCCACCTGAAAAATCACGGTGCGCAAAAAGGAAATAATCGCCGAGGTGAGTCCGTCGTTTAAAGCGGTAAAAAAGCTTGAAGCAAAAATTGCGAAGCCCATAAAGATAAAGGATAAAGCAAAAATTCTGAATCCCGAAACCGTCATTTCCAAAAGCGCCTTATCATAGCCCACGAAAAACCGA
Organism: Acutalibacteraceae bacterium; assembly: GCA_045588995.1. Lineage (GTDB taxonomy): Bacteria > Bacillota > Clostridia > Oscillospirales > Acutalibacteraceae > UBA737. The sequence goes on along the minus strand of JAZNFF010000048.1, from coordinate 449 downwards.
GATAAAGGAGCCGCAAGGATTTCACTGATAGCAATCATAGACATTCCGAAAATCCCTGTTATTATTAAGCTTTTTTTCAAAAGAGATTTAAGCTCGGTATGGTTTTGCGCCCCGAAATTATAACTGAAAATGGGAGCGGTGCCAATGGAATATCCAAAGAAGAGGGCGGAGAAAATCATACTGAAATACATCATAACCCCGTAAGCCGAGATACCGTCTTCTCCCGCATATTTCATAAGCTGAACGTTATAAAGCATAGCAACCAAGCTCATAGAAACGTTGCTCATCAGTTCGCTTGAGCCGTTGCCGCAGGCCTTTAAAAGAAGTATGCCGTCGAAACGGGTTTTGCCAAGGCGCAGAATACTGCTATTTTTCCTTGCAAAATAAATAAGGGGAACAAATCCGCCTACAAATTGGCTTGTTGCGGTAGCCACGGCGGCGCCCGCAAG
>JAZNFF010000047.1:0-5636 GCA_045588995.1 Acutalibacteraceae bacterium | reverse complement strand
TGGGAAGAATCAAGAGCAATTTATTTCGAACTGCTCCGAAACCCTTTCCGAGAGTACCAAGGCTCTGGACAGTACGATCGAGAAACTGCAGCAGAAAATTATGAAAATAATTATAGCCACGGCGGTATCGGCGGTAGCCCTGTCGGTGCTGGTCTGCGTGGTGTTCTGGAAGCTGGCAGTATAATCGACAGCACATCCGAAGACCCGGAGGAACGCCGGAAACGAATCGAAGCACAGGAAAATGCTTCAAATCTCGGTGCGATTATCGGTCTCGCCGTTGGTGCTATCGCCGCCATGAGCGAGGCTGATACCACCGAGGACACAACCACAGAAGAAACTGAAACACCTACGATGAAGATGTAGGAGAAAGGAGTTAGCCTATGACAAAAAAAGAGCGCGAAAAAGAATTGCGCTGTTATCCTGCGGCGCTGACTGCCGCTGAAGTAGCGGAGATACTGAGAGTCAGTATCAAAACCGTCTACAAGCTTATCAAAGAAAAAACTCTGCCGGCGGTAAAGGTCGGCAGAGAAAACCGCATTGCCAAATCGCAGCTGATCGATTATTTACAGCAAAAGGACAGACCAAGTTCGAACCCAAGGGTCTACTTTCTTGAGAAAACTTCCGATAATGTCTGGACTTGTCAAACGAGTTGTGATATTGTTCGTGTTGGCAAAAATAAAAAAGGAGTGATAACAAATGGATGCCAAAACCACACTTGCAGCCAGCGTACAGGCTAAAAAGGGTCGCCTCTATGCCGTGATACAAGTTAAAGAAAACGGCAAGACAAAACCCGTGTGGCGCGCCCTCGGTCTTCCCGAAGGCACAAACAAATCAAAGGTGAACAAAGCCTACCGAGAGGTAGTAAAAGCCTTTGAAAATGATTACGCCGAGCAGCTTGCCCGAAATAAAAAGCCCGCCTCGGACATTCCGATCTTCGATTATATGTGCGCCCACTATAGAAAGGTCGAAAAAAATATCCAAAAGAGTACCGCCGAAAGCTACCATGGAATGATCTACGGTAGGATTCGGCGGTATTTTACTGCCCACAGTAATCTGACGGTCGGCAACATCACCTCGAAGGACATCGAGGATTTTTATGACTGGATGTTCGAATCGGGTGTCGTTGCCAACACCGTCATCCACTATCACACCGTCCTGCACAGTGCCTTCAAAAGAGCGTTCAAGGACGAGTTGATAGATGCCAACCCCTTCGACCGAATCGACCGACCGAAGAAAAATAAGTTCACCGGCGAAAATTATTCCGAGGACGAGCTGATAACAATGCTCGGACTCTTCCGCGGTGATGTTATCTATCCTGCGGTAATGTTAGCGGGTGGCTTGGGACTGCGCCGAAGCGAAGCCTTGGGTGCTCGGTGGTCAAGAGTTGATTGGGATAAGCGCACCATCCTGCTGGACACCAAGGTTATCGAGTACAAGGAAAACGGCAAGGTCATCGTAGAACCCGTAGAGGAAATGAAAAATAAATCAAGCCGCCGAACCCTTCCTCTGCCGGACCCCGTCTACGAAATGCTGTGCGAGGAACGGGAGAAGCAAGACCTGTACCGCCGAATGTTCAAGGGCAGTTATAACCGTAAATTCGATGATTATATCTGCGTCGATCAGCTCGGCGAACTGCTAAGACCGAACAGAGTCACACAAAGGTTCGCAGACCTTATTGAAAGATACGACCTACGAAAGATTCGCTTCCACGACCTCAGACACACCTTCGCAAGTATCCTTATCAATCAGGATGTGCCCTTGCTGAATGTATCGACCTTCCTTGGTCACTCCGACCTTGCAACAACAGCAAATATTTATGCCCACCTTGATAAGTCCAAGAAACAGGAAAGTGCTGACGTTATCAGCAATATCTTTAATAAAGCAAAGGAATGATGCACCTCAGACTGAGGTGCATTTTTGCTAACTGAAAGGATGATTTTATATATGGCTGAAAAGAAATATATGAGCGGATGCCAACTTCGTCAATACCTTCACATCTCCACACGGAAGATGAAATATCTGATGGATCATAATTATATCCCACACGAAAACACCGGACACACCACCCATAAGTACCGTGTGCTGATAGAGGATGCGGAAATGTTCAAAATCCGTATGGATACCGAGGTGGGATTCCTGTCCGAGCTGAACGGTCTGTTCTCGAACCGAACCGAATGGCATCCGCGCCCGATGTTCGAAGCCACTGAAGAAAACTGTGAAGCCTTCAGGCTATGGTTGGAGGTGCTGTGGGCAGAGCTACCCGAAGCTCTGCCTACGCAGACGGCGGCGGAACTTGTCGGACATAACCCACAGCGCATACACGAACTGATCAGAGAAGAAACCTTGCACGGTATAAAAATCGGCAGCACCCAATACTGCGTAAAGGGAGAATTTATATGCTATATGGCATCACCGCAAAAACTATCCAATCCACGCACAGAACGGTATAAAGAACTCATCCGAGAATTTAAATACATACAACGCAGAGAGCGTGAAAATGAACAGCGCCGATGCAAAAGAAGAATGAAGAATGTTGATGCATAACCTAAGCCCCACCGAAAAATCGGTGGGGCAGCATTTTTTGTTTTCTGCCGTATTTGAATCCCGTCCCCCGATAACGCATAAAAGATTTTTAATCAGGTATGCTCCAACCGGTACTTTTAAAAATGCTGAAAAACCTTGCTGACAAAAATAATTCTAACGACCCAAAACGCACCGCCTTGAGAAAAGCCTTATTTTATGCGGTTTCAGGGCTGTTTTGTTCTAATTCCAAGCGTTATTTATAAGCGAAAAATGTGCGAAAGAATACGGAAATAATCATAAAAAACACCGTGAAGAAAAATCTCGAAGATAGAGAAAACCCTTGAAAACACTGGGTTTTCAAGGGTTCCGTTGGCGGAGACGGCGAGATTCGAACTCGCGGGGGATTGCTCCCTAACTGATTTCGAGTCAGCCCCGTTATGACCACTTCGATACGTCTCCGTATATGTTAAACTCCCGAAGGAGTATTAACGCAAATATTCAGTTGTATTAGAATTCTCGTTAGAACTCTGTGGGATGCGGAGACAGGCAGATGCCCGAAAACCGCACGGTTAAAGGCTTTTTGGAAGATTGACTTCCGTTTTGCGAAGAAGATTTCGAGTCAGCCCCGTTATGACCACTTCGATACGTCTCCGTGTATATTAAACTTAATTTAGAGTATAACGAACTATTCAATTTTTACCGAACGGGGCGCACCGTTATGTCCTGCCCGGGAGCCCGAAATTTTTTAACACTGCCGTGTAAAAATTTCGACCGCGGCCATTCCTTATGCCTCGCTTCATCTGCCACCAGCAGCGCTCGGCAACGTCCCCACTTCGATACGTCTCCATATATTCAATTACTGAACAATTATATTGTTTTTTTATGCGTTTGTCAAGGGTGTGATATACTCAAATTTTATTTCTTGTAATTATTAGGGCGGGGTAGTATAATAACTATATAAGCAGATTTGTTCTGTTTTAATAAGGAGGAGTAAATATGCGCAAATTAGTTGTAAAATTATTCCCTATGATTATTGCTTTGGCGGTTGTGTTAAGTATAATGCCTATATCTGCCTTGGCACAAACTACAGCAACCGATGAAGTTTCGCTCAAAGCGGCAATAGCTGCAGGCGGCGAGATTACTGTTTCTTCCGATATCAATATGACAAGCTCTATTGACGTTACTAAGGATACAGTGATTTATCTCAAGGGCGGAAACATCGTTTTAGTTCCGGGATATAATCTCCCGTATCTTTTCTCCGTTAAAGGTGCTACGCTCACCATCATTGCCGAAAACAACGAAGGCAACGGCGTTCGTTATAGCGGAAAAGGCAGTACCTATCTGCTCACGGGCGTCGATGGCGCAAATACAAGTGTCGTTTTAGAAAACGGTAGTCACTCTGCGGCTAATACGTGGGACCACGAAATAGGCGATTTTGCTTATCCTAAGGCCCTTTTTGAAGTTGTTGTTCCCAGTGGAGCGACAGTTCCTACAGTCACCTTAAGAAGTGGAGCGTTCTTCTGCGAAGAAAATGATCCTGAAACCAATTTCCCCATAAGTAGCGGTGACTTAATTTCGGGTGATGCAAGCGGTCTAAAAATTGAGAGCGGCAGATTCTATGTCGAGCTGAATGAAGAGTATATAGATAGCGACAGCATTAGTTTTTATAGTGAGATGGAGGGCCATCAGGTTCTTAAAATCGATAAAACCGTTAGCGATAAATTTGGCTCCATATTAAATGAAAAAGGTAATCTGACCGTAAATAGATTTGAGCCCGCAAGTGAAGAAGAAATATGGACTTTAAATAATTTCTTCTATTATAAATATATGGATATCGAATGCGACCCAAGATTTAACTTTTATATGGATTCATATGATTTGAATGATCATTCTTTATATATTTCTCTTATTGATGATAAGAATCTTATACTTGAAACCCATAAAATTAAACTTGATTTCGTATATGATAAAAAAATAAAGAGTGAAGTGGATAAAATTATCGCTTCAATGCCAAAGGGCGAAGATATGGGCGGCGGATATTTTGAGCCCCATATTTTCAAAGTTACGGATTTAGAACTTGTTAACTATTGGCTTACCTGCAATGAAGATACCGATAATATCAATAAACTTATAAACTATTCCGATGAATTTAAGAAGACAATTGGATATAAAAATTTCGAAATTGATACGGGATACGGCGCTGATGAAAGATTTATAACCTTTGCAGGCGGCGATGGTAACTTCGCTCTTGACGGTACAATTTATGCCAGTCCCAGAATGGAAGTTCAGGGCGACCATATTATCTATGTTCCCGATGATACTGCGGATACCGCCCAAGCGATGACGGCGGCTGCGCAAAAGCGAATTGATGATTATATCGGCAAAGGTAAGGTTACTCTAAAATCCGATGGTACCGTTTTTGAAATTTTGGACCGTGAAAATTTTGCCGAAACGGGTATACATCTGGACCCCGCTATTGATATTGAAATGGAAACCGGAATAGAGGGACTTAAAGCCGATGACCTTGTTTGCAGCGCTGAAATTAACGGTCTTAAGTACCAGATTATTATTTGGCGCGGCAGCGATAAGATGGTTATGCCAACCTATAAGAATATAGATTCCGCTACCAATATTGAAGTTTCTTCCAAAGATTCTTCCGTTCCCCTTGATACGCTTATTCGTGTTGATGAAGTTACAGAAGGCGAAGAATATGATAAAATAAGCAAAGCTATCGATGCCGATGTAATGATGAGCTACGATATCAAACTTCATTCCGGCTCCGCCGATAAATATGTAACTAAATTGGAAAACGGCAAATTTAAAGTTGAAATGCCCATCACCGAAGAATTAAAAACTAAAAACCTTAAGGTTTATTATGTTGATGATAAGGGCGAAGCAATTCCATACTCCGTGACAATCGATGATGCTAAAAATATGGCAGTATTTGAAACTGACCACTTTAGTATCTATACTCTTGCGGCTACAAATCCCGCGACTTCGGACGAAGGCGCTACCCATAATAAACCTTCTGCCGATACCCAGACCAAATCCCCCGAAACGGGCAGCAGCTTTAATATGATATTTGTTTTATTCCTTGCAGTTTTAAGCGGCGC